>JBIKMF010000354.1:0-4381 GCA_044359425.1 Phycisphaerales bacterium | reverse complement strand
GTCCACGTGGCGGGGGGCGAGTGGACGGTGATGATCTCGAGGAAGGCCTTGTACACGATGCCGGCGGCGGCGAGCAGGAGGAGGAAGCCGACGATGAGCGCGGCGAGTGCTTCGGCCTTGCCATAGCCGTAGGGGTGGTCTTCGTCGGCGGGTTTGGCGGCGAGTCGCAGGCCTTGCCAGACGACGATGGAGCCGACGGTATCGGCGAGCGACTCGACGGCGTCGGCGACGAGCGCGCTGCTGTGGCCGAAGACTCCGGCGAGGAACTTCGCGAGCGCGAGCGCGAGGCTTGCGAGCAACCCGAGGATGGCATTGGCCTTCAGTTCGCGGTCTTGCACGAGGGGACTGTATCGGGGTCGGCGCGTGCGGTCGCGGGGGGATTCGGTGCGCGGCGGTCCGGGGCGGCAATAATGGAACCGAAAGCGAGGCATCATGCGAGTCATCTCTGCTCTTGGTCTGATCCTGTCGTGCGGCGTTGCCGCGGCGTTCCAGCCGGTGGCGGATGTGGCTCCGGCGCCCAAGACTGTGGGGAGCGCGTGGGACGTGGCGAATCCGCCGACGGACGGGACGAATGGTGGATGGCGGTGGAAAGCCGCCGCGCTGCAGACCGACGAGGGGACGTGGATGAGCGTGGACGTTTCGCCCGATGGTCGGACGATCGTGTTCGACATGCTGGGCGATCTGTACACGATGCCGATTGAGGGGTCGGCGGATGGGTCGGGGGTGAAGTGCATCGCGGAGGGGCTCCAGTGGGACATGCAGCCTCGCTTCAGCCCGGACGGGCAGCGGATCGCGTTCGTTTCGGATCGGACGGGCGAGAACGGCAAGGGTGGGGACAACATCTGGACCATGAAGGTGGATGGCAGCGACCTGCGCCAGATCACGAAGGAGTCGTTCCGGTTGCTGACTCAACCGGTGTGGACGCCGGATGGGCGGTCGATCATCGCGCGGAAGCACTTCACGAGCAGAAGGAGTCTGGGCGCGGGTGAGATGTGGCTGTACGACGTGAGCGGGAAGACGGACGGGGTGCAACTGACGGCGAAGCAGTCGGAGCAGAAGGACACGGGCGAGCCGGCGGTGAGCGCGGACGGGCGGTACCTCTACTACTCGCTGGACGCGAGCGGGGGGTCGAACTTCGAGTACGACAAGGACAGCAACGCGGGGATCTACGCGATCGATCGGCTGGACATGCAGTCGCAGCAGACCGAGCGTGTGGTCGCGGGTCCGGGGGGTGCGTGCAGGCCGGTGCCGTCGCCGGACGGGACGCAGCTCGCATTCGTGCGGCGGGTGCGGTTCGAGTCGAAGCTGTTCGTGATGGACCTGGCGAGCGGCGCGACGCGGGCTGTGTACGGTGACCTCGAGCGCGATCTGCAGGAAACGTGGGCGGTTCACGGCGTGTACCCGGCGATGGCGTGGATGCCCGACGGTAAGTCGCTCGTGTTCTGGGCGAAGGGCAAGATCCGGCGCGTGGATGTTGCGTCCGGAGAGGCGACCGTGATCCCGTTTGCGGTGACCAACCCGCGGAAGGTTGCGGAGGCGCTGCGGTTCCCGATCGAGGTTGCGCCCGCGCAGTTTGACGTGCGGATGCTGCAGAGCGTGCAGGTTTCGCCGGATGGGAAGCGTGTGGTGTTTCAGGCGCTGGGCCACCTGTGGGTGCGCGATGTGGCGGGGCGTGAGCTGGCGAGGCTGACGGGCAACTCGGGCGTGTTTGAGTACTACCCGTCGTGGTCGCGGGATGGCAAGCAACTCGTGTACATCACGTGGGACGACGAGCAGTTGGCGACGGTGCGGGTGCGTGACCTCGATAGCGGGCGCGACGAGGCTGTGAACACGCAGCCGGGGCATTACACGGATGCGGTGTTTTCTCCCGATGGCGGGACGATCGTCTTCATGCGTGGTTCGGGCGGGTACTTGACGAGTCCGCTGTGGTCGCGGGATGGCGGCGTGTACGCGGCGCCGAACCCGCTCGCGCCGGGGCGGCATGGCGGGGCGATGCGTCGGATCTCGACGCGCGGGGGGGCGCCGCAGTTCGGCGCGTCGGCGGAGCGGTTGTTCCTGACGGTGCGCGAGGGTGGGAGTGACTCGGACAAGATGTCGCTGGTGAGCATCCCGCTGGGCGCGACGACGCCGGGCGAAGGGGAGCGGACGCACTACAAGAGCGACTGGGCGACGGAGTTCCGCGTGAGCCCGGACGGCGCGTGGCTGGCGTTTGCGGAGCGGTACTCGGTGTTCGTCACGCCGTTCATGGAGACGGGCAAGGCGATTGATGTTGGGCCGTCGGCGAAGAACGTGCCGGTGGTGAAGGTGAGCACGAGCGCGGGGCAGTCGCTGCACTGGTCGGGCGATTCGACCAAGTTGCACTGGTCGCTCGGGCCGGAGCTGTTTACGCAGGATGTGTCCGAGGCGATGGCGGCGACGGGGATGCGGGACGCGGCGGGCGTGAGCGGCGAGAAGCCGGCGGCGGTTGCGGTTTCGCTGGGGTTCAAGGCCACGACGGATGTGCCGACGGGCAAGGACGGCGGCCGGAGCGTGATCGCGATCGTGAACGCGAAGCTGGTGACGATGGCGAATCCGGCGGGTGAGTTTGATGCCGCGATGCGGGGGATGCGGGTGATCGAGCGTGGGACGATCGTGATCGAGGGCAACCGGATCACGGCGGTTGGCGAGGGGGATTCGGTGAAGGTGCCTGCGGGCGCACAGGTGTGGGACGCGACGGGGCGGATTGTGACGCCGGGGTTCATCGATGTGCACGCGCACGGCGGGCAGGGGGAGAACGGATTTGCGCCGGAGCGGAACTGGATCAGTCACGCGAACCTGGCGTTTGGCGTGACGACGATTCATGATCCGAGCAACGACACGGAGTCGATTTTCGCGGCGTCGGAGTTGGCGAAGGCGGGGATGGTTCTGAGCCCGCGGACCTACTCGACGGGGACGATTCTGTATGGCGCGGCGGGGGCGTTCCGGGCGGAGGTGGAGAGCATCGAGGATGCGGTGTTCCATCTGTCGCGGATGAAGGCGGTGGGCGCGTTCACCGTGAAGAGCTACAACCAGCCTCGGCGTGATCAGCGGCAGATGGTGCTGGAGGCGGCGCGGCGGCTGGGGATGATGGTGGTTCCCGAGGGCGGCGCGTTGTACCAGCACAACATGTCGATGGTGGCGGACGGGCACACGTCGGTGGAGCACACGGTGCCGGTGGGTGTGTTGTACGGCGATGCGCTGGGGATGTGGGGGCAGAGCGCGACGGGGTACACGCCGACGCTGGGTGTTGCGTACGGCGGGCTGGGTGGTGAGAACTACTGGTATGCGAGGACGAAGGTGTGGGAGAACGAGCACTTGCTGCGGTTTGTGCCGCGATGGGTGGTGGATCCGCGGTCGCGGCGGCGGGTGGATGCGCCGGACGAGGAGTGGAACCACGTGGTGCAGGCGCGGATTGCGAAGGAGTTGCTGGATCGGAAGCAGGCGATGGTGATCGCGGACCGGAAGGGGGGCGGTGGACCGACGATTGGTGCGCACGGGCAGCTCGCGGGGCTGGCGGCGCACTGGGAGATGGCGATGATGGTGCAGGGGGGCATGAGCCCGATGGAAGCGTTGCGCGCGGCGACGATCGATGGGGCGTGGTACGTGGGGCTTGATGGCGACCTTGGCTCGATCGAGGTCGGGAAGCTGGCGGATCTGGCGATTTTCGCGCAGGATCCGACGGCGGACATCGGGAACACGGGGTCGATTTCGCACGTGATGCTGAATGGGCGGCTGTACAACGCGCGGGATTTGGCGGAGGAGTTGCCGCGGAAGGGGAAGGCGCCGGTGATGTTCTTTGAGAAGCTGCAGCGTGATGGCGGGACGCCGATGGCGCTGGAGGCGATCATGCGGAAGGCGGCGGAGAGTGGCGGGGTGTGCGAGGCGTGCGGGCGTTCGCACAACTGATCGAGTGGTCGCCGGAGTTGGTTGCTGATGCCGTCGTGATCAGGCGCGAGGCCGGGGGCACCCTCGGCTTCGGGGCATTCGCTGCGCTCGATGGCGTTGAGCGCGAGTTCGGTGCAGGCTGCGAGCGCGAGGCGCGGGAGCAGGAGCGCGACCACCAAGGTGAGAAGGAGTCGAAGGCTTCGCATGGGCGGGGGCTCCGGTGTTGGGTGGGGAAGGGTGCAGCGGATGTCGGGGCCTGAGGGACTCGGCTACGCCGCGGGAGCCAGTGCCCCGGTGTGCGCTTCGTTGGGCGAGCGATCCTGGTAGGGAGGAGGAGTCGCGTGGCCGGCGGCGGGGCGAGTCGTTGCCGTTGTCGCGGAGGAGGCGTCGGAGGGGGTGGGGTTGGCTGACCGGGTTGCCGCGGCGGTAGGCCGCGGGGATGCCGCGGCGGGGCGTTGGGCGGGTTGTTTGGGGGTGG
>JBIKMF010000051.1:0-15686 GCA_044359425.1 Phycisphaerales bacterium | reverse complement strand
AACGTCTGTCACTCGCTGATGCACGCGTGCGCACTCACCGGCGCGTCCATCGTGGTGGTCACGCCGCCGGACTACGAGCCGATGGGCGAGTTCGTCGCCGAGGCCCGGGGGATCGCGGACACGACTGACGCAACGGTCACCGTGACCAACGACGTCGGCGCGATCAAGGGCTGCCATGCGGTGTACACCGACGTCTGGGTTTCGATGGGCCAGGCGGACATGCAGGGCAAGCGCATGAAGGCCTTCAAGGCCTACCAGGTGAACGCGGATCTCATGGCGCGAACGGGAACCGATGCCTACTTCATGCACTGCCTGCCCGCGCACCGCGGGGTCGAGGTGACGGACGACGTGATCGACTCCCCGCGTTCTATTGTCTATGACGAAGCCGAAAACCGAATGCACGCCCAGAACGGGCTGATGACCTGCCTGCTTTCTCACTCGCACGAAACGCCCGGCGATGCCGCGGCGAACTGGAAGGAAACCGAATCATGACCAAGCGTGTAGCACTCGCATACTCCGGCGGCCTCGACACCTCCTGCATCGTGCCGTGGCTCAAGGAGAACATGAACTGTGAAGTCGTGTGCGTCGTCGGCGACGTGGGCCAGGGGGCCGACGAGCTGACCGGCGTCGAGGCCAAGGCCAAGAACAGCGGCGCGGCGGAGTGCCACGTCGTGGACCTTCGCAAGCAGTTCGTGGACGACTTCGTGTTCCCCACGATGCTCACGGGCGCGGTCTACGAGGGCCGCTACCTGCTGGGCACCGCGATCGCCCGCCCGATCCTCGCGAAGGCGCAGGTCGAGGTGGCGAGGAAGACCGGATGCACGGCTCTTTCGCACGGCTGCACCGGCAAGGGCAACGACCAGGTCCGCTTCGAGAGCACTTACGCGGCCCTCGCGCCCGAGCTCGAGGTCATCGTGCCCTGGCGGCACCCCGCGTGGAACCTCATGGGCCGTCTGCCCATGCTCGAGTACCTCGCGAAGCGGAACATCCCCACCACCTCCAGCGCAACCAAGATCTACTCGCGCGACCGCAACCTCTGGCACATCAGCCACGAGGGCGGCGCGATCGAAGACCCCTGGAACGCGCCCCCCGAGGACGCGTGGATGCTCACCGTTGATCCGGCCAAGGCGCCCAACACCCCCACCGACGTTTCGCTGACCTACAGCAAGGGTCGCCCGATCGCGCTCGACGGCCAGAAGTTGGATGGCTGGCAGATCATCGAGAAGCTCAACGGCATCGCGGGTGCTCACGGCGTCGGCCGCATCGATCTCGTCGAGAACCGTCGCGTCGGCATGAAGAGCCGCGGGCTCTACGAGACGCCGGGCGGCACCGTGATCGTCGAAGGCATGCGGGCCCTCGAGGAACTCGTCCTCGACCGCGAGACGCGCCACTACCGCGAGCACCTCGGGCTCACCTTCGCCGAACTCGTCTACGACGGCCGCTGGTTCACCCCCCTCCGCGAAGCGCTGTGGGCCGCCGCCTCCAAGATGGCCGAGCCGCTCGACGGCGAGATCGTCGTCCGCCTCTACAAGGGCACCGCGACGGCCATCAAGCGCAAGAGCCCCAACTCGCTCTACGCCGAGAAGATGGTCAGCTTCGAGGGCGAAGACATCTACAACCACAAGGACGCCGGCGGCTTCATCAAGCTCCTCAGCCTCGCCGAGCGCATCCGCGCTCTGAAGTCGACTGGAAAGGTGCACTGATGGCGCTCTGGGGTGGTCGCTTTGAATCCGGACCCGATGCCCTCTTCCGCGCGCTGAACGACTCGCTCCCGTTCGACTACCGCTTCGCGCGGGAGGACATCGCGGGCTCCCTCGGCTGGGCGAAGGCCATCCACAAGGCGGGCGTGCTCAGCGCGGACGAACTCGCGAGGCTCTCCGCCGCGCTGGGGGAACTCGCGTCGCTCGTCGAGGCCGATCCCATGCTCCCGCTGACCGATAGCGGGGGCAAGGACGAGGACATCCACTCGTGGGTCGAGCGCCGGCTCATCGCCAAAGTCGGTGACCTCGGAAAGAAGCTCCACACCGGCCGCAGCCGCAACGATCAGGTCGCCACGGACTTCCGCCTCTGGACCCGGGCCCAGATCGACGAGCGCATCGCCGAGCTGCACCAGTGCCGCTCGTCGCTCCTCTCGCTCGCCGAGCGAGAGAAGACGACGGTGATCAGCGGGTACACGCACCTTCAGCGGGCCCAGCCCGTGCTCCTCGCACACTGGGCGCTGGCCTACTTCGAGATGTTCGGTCGCGACATCGCCCGCCTCCGCGACGCCCGCCGGCGCGTCAACGTCTGCCCGCTGGGGTCCGCTGCACTCGCGGGCACCGGTTATCCCATCGACCGCGTTGCGCTGGCCGAATCCCTCGGATTCGAGGCCCCCAGCCGCAACAGCCTCGACGCCGTCAGCGACCGCGACTTCGTCGTCGAAACGCTCGCCGCGTCCGCACTCACGGGCGCTCACCTCTCGCGCCTCGGCGAGGACCTCATCATCTACGGCTCGCAGGAGTTCGCCTTCTTCGAGTACTCCGACGCCGTCTCCAGCGGCAGCTCCCTCATGCCGCAGAAGAAGAACCCCGACGCCGCCGAGCTTCTCCGCGGCAAGAGCGGCCGCATCACCGGCGCGCTCATGGCGTTGCTTACCACGCTCAAGGGACTCCCGCTTTCCTACAACAAGGACCTCCAGGAAGACAAGGAACCACTGTTCGACGCGATGACGCACCTTTCGCTCTGCCTGTGTGTCGTGCCCAAGATCCTCGACACGCTCAAGGTCAGGCACGACGTCTGCCGTCGCGCCGCTCAGGGCGGGTACAGCAACGCCACCGACCTCGCGGATTACCTTGTCTCTCGCGGCGTGCCCTTCCGCGAAGCGCACGAGCAATCCGGCAAGGCCGTGCGGCTCGGCCTTGCGCTCGGTAAGCCCATCGAAGAACTCTCGCTCGACGAACTCCGCGGAGTCGCGCCACGCGTCGAGAGCGACGTCTTCCCCGCGATCACGATCGAGGCCGGACTCGCCCGGCGCGAAGTGCTCGGCGGCACGGGACCGCTCGCGGTTGCGGCAGCCATCGCGGAAGCCCGGCGCGCACTGTCCGATCGATGACCCCCGGATGGACCGAGAACACGCAGCCTGCATGCCGCGGGGCTTGAACCGCCGGAGGACGCCGTTCGGCTAGAATCACCTTGGTCGATACGCTCGGCCGCCGGTGAGACCGATGCGAGTCGGTCGCGTGCGTTCAGCGAGCGGGGATTCTGGTGCGATGCCATCCGACGCGAGCCCAACTCCGCCTACCGACGACACGCCCGACGGCACGGCGGGCATCATCGCGTCGTTGCTCTCCCGGGCATCGCAGGGTGAAACCAGCGCGGCAGGCGAACTGCTCCCCTTGGTCTACGACCACCTTCGCCAGATGGCTCGGACCCGTCTCGCGAACGAGGCGATCGGCCACACGCTCCAGCCCACGGCGTTGGTGCACGAGGCGTACCTGAAACTCGTCCGCGGGGACCGCTCCTGGTCTGACAAGCGGCACTTCTTCGCCGCCGCGGCCATCGCCATGCGTCAGATCCTGGTGGATCGGGCGAGGGCGAAGAAGGGACCCAAACGTGGCGGTGCCGCGGAGCGAGTCTCGCTTGACATTGCGGAGGGGCAGGTTCGTGCCCCGGGATCGCGGGGCTCGGCGGATGCCGACCCGTCGGACTCGGTGGACTGGCTTGCTTTGGAGAGCGCGATGAAGGGTCTGGAGCAGCAGGATCCGATGTTGGCGGAGATTGTTCAACTCCGGTACTTCGCGGGGCTCACCGTCGAAGAGACCGCGATGGCGTTGGGCGTTTCGGACCGGACCGTGAACCGCGAGTGGCTGGTCGCTCGCGCGTGGCTGCTTCGCCGCATGAAGGCGAGCGAACGGGGTGAGGCGTGAGCACGTCATCGGCCTCCCATCCCGCAACGGGACCTCTGGACCCGCAGGATCGGTGGACCCGCGTGAAGCGGGTGGTCGGCGAGGCGCTGGAACTCCCCGAATCCACGCGGGAGTCCTTCGTGTCGTCAGCCTGCGACGGTGACGACTCGCTGCTAATCGACGTGCGAGAGTTGCTCGCGGCCTCACAAGGTCCGACGCGCGTCTTGGAGGAGACGGGCATCCCCCAGACCGTGCTCACCGAGGCCTTCCACGCATCGCCCGTGTGCGAGGGCGCGGTGGTCGGCAAGTACACGATCGGTCGCATGCTCGGAAGTGGCGGCATGGGCAGCGTGTTCGAGGCTTCGGATTCCTCGCTCGGCCGTCGGGTTGCGCTCAAACTGCTGAGCCTCGGCGTCGCCTCGACGGGTGCTCGCCGCAGATTTGAGAAAGAGGCCCGCGCTCTCGCACGCCTGGATCACCCGGGTATCGCGCGAGTCTACGAAGCGGGCGTGGAGCATGTGGTCGGCCAGGCGGTGAGCGTCCCGTACTTCGCGATGGAGTACGTTGAGGCGGGCGTGACGCTCGACTCATGGATCGCGCGTCGGAAACCCTCCATCAATCAGCTTCTCTCGCTCTTCGCCAAGGTCTGCGACGCGGTCCACCACGGGCACCAGAAAGGCGTGCTGCACCGGGATCTCAAGCCCTCGAACATCCTCGTGTGCCCGGACGATCATCCGAAGATCATCGACTTCGGCGTCTCGAGGCTCCTGGGGGAACACGAGATCGCGGGTGCCACCCGCAGCGGCGACGTTGTGGGAACACCAGCGTACATGCCGCCCGAGGCCTTCGAGAGCGGTGCACTGGCGGTTGATACCCGCGCGGACGTCTACGGCATCGGTGTCGTGCTCTACGAGGCCCTTGCGGGGCGTCACCCGCTGGGCAGCGCGGGACTCACGCCGCTCGAGGCCGGTGAGCGCGTCCGTGGCAAGCCCCCCTCGCCCCTCACCTCCTGCCGCCAGGATTGTTCCGCCGAGGTCGAGACGATCGTGGCAAAGGCAACCGCCCGAGAGTTGGAGGATCGATACCAGTCGGCGGCGGAGTTTGCCGCGGACCTGCGGCGCGTTCTGAACTTCGAGCCGATCCTCGCCCGTCCCGCGCCGCTGCTCAGGCAAGCGTCGCTGTTCGCGCGACGACACCGCACACTGGTGGGCGCGACGATCGCGATCGGGGCGGCACTCACCGTGGGCGTCGCGGGGCTTGCCGTCGGGCTGGCGCGGTCCACACGGAGCGAGAAGCACGCGAAGCAGGAGGCCGAGCGTGCCCGTCGCTCGTCGGCGTTCGTGATGGAGATGCTCCGCTCGGCAAGCCCCTTCCGCGACGATCAGCTGCGGCAACAGCTCCCGATGGCGGAGCAGCTTGACGCGAGCGTCTCGTGGCCCGAGGTCGCCACGCCGGGTCGCGCGCCGACGCTCGGGGATCTGCTGATCGCGGCGAACGAACAACTCGCGACCAGCTTCCCCGACGATCCGCCGCTCCAAGCCGACATGGCGGCGGTGCTCGCGCAGACGGGGCTCGCGATCTCAGACCCGAGAGTCATGCAACTCGTGGCAGGGGCCGCGGAGTTGCTGGAACTCGCGTATGGGAAGAACGACCGCCGCGCGGTGATCGCGAGGCAGAACCTCTACTCCATCCTGCTGGTGAACAACATCGAATCGAGGCTTCCGGATATCGCGAGGGACCTCGAGATGATCCGAACCGGCGACTTCGCACGCGACCACATCCTGGTGCGTTGGGCCGCGTGGCACTACCTCGAAGCGATGCGGCAGAGCAAACGCACCGATGAAGCGGTGGTTCTGCTGCGCGAACTTCGGGAAGAACTGGATCGAGCCTCGCCGGCGGATGACGCGTGCAAGATCGATCTCGATCTCGCGTTGCTCGCGGCCGACTCGTCATCGCATGGGGCGGCATTGGGGCTTGGCCAGATCCCAGGCCTTCTGGCCCGCGCACGGGCGCTCGAACCAACGCCCGGTCAAACCACGCTCTCGGTGCTCTTCCACAAGCAGTTGCTCCAACGAAACAGCGACGACTCGGCCGGCGCACTGGAGACGCTGCGCGAAGGCGTCGCGATCTCCAGTCGGCTGTACGGCGGCAAGGATCAGACGACGTACGAGTGGTGGAGCCACATCTGGTTTCTCTCGATGACATCGGGGGACATGCAGTCGGCGTCGGACGCCGCGCGTGCGCAGGTGCGAGGGGCCGAGGCGACGCTGGGACCACGGTCGCACTACACGACAAAGGCGTACGGCCGCCTCGCCCGTTCGTTGCTCGGGCAGGGTGAGCACGCGGCGGAGGCGGAGCGTGCCGCGTGGGCAGCGATCTGGGGCGCGAAGGAGATGCTCGACGCCGGTGACGGTTGGAGCATCTACCACGAGTTGCTATGGGCATGGGCGATCCGGCTGCAGGGAGAGCCGGAGCGGGCGAAGCGGGTCATCGAAGAACGGCTGCAGCGCGAGACCGAGGCCGGCCGCGCACAGGCGGTTGAGTGGGTCGAGATTCTGCGATGGACGGAGCTCGCCCAATGCGAGATGGACATCGCTGCGCAGGACGGGACACTCGGGGCGCGGGCGGAGTCGATCGCGCGGCATCTGGAGCGGGCGGAGGGGTACGCGGCGAAGCTGGACGCGAACTGGCCGTCGAGCCTTCTGGTTCGGGAGGCGCGGGCTCGGTTCGAATCCGGGCGCGTCGCGAAGTGAGGCACTGGACAAAAAGCAAAAGACCCCGGCGAAACCCGCCGGGGTCCTGAGCATGCATGAGTGTGGTCGGGCTTAGCGAACGACGACTTCGCGGCCACCGAAGTCGATGCCCTTCAGACCGCCGCGAGTCCAGCGATAGAAGCCGACGCAGTTGGCAGTCGTGGCACCACCGGGGATCGGGGACTCCCAGAGTTCGGGCGTATAGGTGTACTGCAGAGCGAACGCGCGAGTGGGAAGTGCCGGGTCAACACCCTCGTTGGCATCCTCGGGGAGCACCGCCGGATTGGCGAGCGTCTGGGGTGCACCGGTCCGGCGGGAACCGACCGACATGTCGAACATGGTCATGATCGGGGCGGCCGTGGGGAACGCGTACCAGATGGGAAGTTTGCCGCTGTAGCGATCGGAGGAGTCGTACAGCATGACCTTCTGAGAGGGGAACGCGACGTCGCTCAGACGCCGACGGCCCATGATGCCCGCCGAACGCGCGGCGTTCGTAATCTGGTACATGCGGTGCTGACCGGCCTGCGTGACGGTGCTGAAGTTCGGCGCATCGCCGCGGTCGGGGGAGTACGACGCGGGCACGTACTCGTACGAGGAGGAGTACGGCCAGCGCTTGCCTTCGTTGGTCCCGGGGGCACCAGAAGGAGCAGGCAGGATCTCGCCGCGGTCAAATGCCTTGGGGTCGGCCTGCCAAGAGAGGCGAACCTTGTCCTGGGGGCTCACCACGAGACGCTCGGGGAGACGGGAAGCAAGGTAGTCCTGCAGCACCAAGTGGGTGTACAGAACGTGGGGAATCCAGCTATCGATCACCTGAATGTCCGTACGATCGCCGCGCTTGCGGAGGATGTACACGGCCTGCGCCGAAGCGGCGGCAAGATCCGATCCACCAGCGGCCTGCGCACGCAGGTCGGCGGCGTTCAGACCGACGGACGGATCATCGGGCATGACCTGGTTGTAGTACGCGGCATCGCGACCGGCCTGAACGGTGAACGCGTTCATCCCGTCGCGCACTTCGCTGGCGTAGCTCGACGTGGCCGTTGCCATCTGCTTCTGGTTGGCAAGGTCCACGGCCTTACGACCGGCGAGCCTTGCCTGGCCCAGGGCGGGCAACAGGATGCCGATGAGCAGCGCGATAATCGCGATGACCACCAACAGTTCGATGAGTGTAAATGCCTTTTTCCGACTTTCAGCCAGCATGACTTGCCTCCGTCAGCTTTGTTTCTTTCACCGCAAGAACAGCGGCGGGCGTTTATCGCCAAGGGGAGCCGGACCAGAACGGACGGCCCTCCAACCACTCTAGCGTACAGCATCCCGTTGATGAAGTCGACCAAACTTCACGCTCGATAAACAATTTCTGCCCGACGGACCACCCGCCGATGCACCCCTGACAACTCCGAACCCGTCCGACTGGATTCGGTACCGACTGCCGCAGTCTACCAGATTCGACAGACTGCGCGTGCATTCCTTTCGCAGTTCTAGGTCGGCAGGTTGCACCCGCTCGAAGGCGGTCGCTACTCTCGGGCATGATGTCTCGGCCCCCCACTGCAATCGTCCTGCTCACCTGCTCCCTCCTCGCCGGGTGCGGATCCCAGACAAACACCAATCAAACGCCCCCTCAGAGCAGCTCACCCCACCCCCAAGCGACGGGGAGGCCCCCGGCGATTGCCTTTGATGCCCGGATCGACTGGGCGCAGCTGCAGCCTTATCTGGCAGAGATCGGGGGACGGGAGGTTCTCGAGGAGGCAATTCTGGATGCCGCGATCGATCGTGAGCTGGCGAAGAGTGGCCAGCCGGTGACCGCCGCGGCGATCGAGGCCGAGCGCCGGATCGTGATCGAGACGGTGGCGGAGGAGTCCCAGACCAGCGGGGATCAGGCGGCCGGCTTGGTTGAGGAACTCCGGCGGGCCCGGGGTCTGGGGCCGAAGCGGTACGCGGGGCAGCTTCGGCGGAATGCCGCGCTGCGGGCGATGGTCGCCGGGGGCGTGCTGGTCGGGCGGGATGAGATCGAGCTCGCGCGTCGGTTGAATTACGGGGAGCGGGTGAAGGCGCGGCTGGTGGTGTGTCGGGACGAACGGGACGCGTCGGCGATCCGGGCTTCGTTGGCGCCGTTGTCGGGGGATCAGTTGCGGGCGGAGTTCACAAGGCTCGCGATGGAACGGTCGGTGCACTCGACCCGCGCGAGCGGGGGTGACCTTGGTGTCGTGTCGCCGGAAGATCCGTCGCTCGCGGTGCCGCTGCAGGAGGAGTTGAGGTCGACGGGTGCGGGCTCGTTGACGGGGCTCGTGCTCGTTGCGGAGGGGTACGGGCTGGCGTTGGTGGAGTCGAGGCTCGCGGCGACGACGGCACCCACCGATGCAGAGATCGAGCGGCGCGTACGGCTCCGGAAGGAGCGCATCGCGATGGATGAGCTTGCGAACCGGCTGGTGGCCGGGGCGCGGGTGACTGTCTTCGACGAGTCGCTGCGGTGGTCGTGGGAACAGGGCCGCTGATCAGCGGGCGAGTTCGATCGCTCGGGTTTCGCGGAGGACGGTAACGCGGATCTCGCCGGGGAAGGTCATCTCTTCGCTGACTCGCTTGGCGATCTGGTGGGCGATGAGGTAGGCCTCGTTGTCGTCGACCTTCGCGGCATCGACCATGACACGGACTTCGCGCCCGGCCTGGATGGCGTACGCCTCGGTCACGCCGCGGTGACCCATGGCGATGTCCTGAAGGTCGTTGAGGCGTTGAACGTACTTCTCGAGGCTCTCGCGCCGAGCGCCGGGGCGAGCGGAGGAGACTGCGTCCGCGGCCATAACGATGGGCGTGTAGAACGTGGTCGAGGGGATGTCGGCGTGGTGACCGCCGATGGCGTTGAGCACAGCTTCTTTTTCGCCGAACTGGCGGGCGAAGTCCATACCGATTTTGGGATGGCCACCCTCCATCTCGTGGTCCATGGCCTTGCCGATGTCGTGGAGGAATCCGCAGCGGCGGGCGAGGGTGCCGTCGAGGCCGAGTTGCTCGGCGATGAGTTGGCTGATGAAACCGACTTCGATGGAGTGGCGGAGGACGTTTTGGCCGTAGCTGGTGCGGTAGTGGAGCTTGCCCATGGCCTCGACGACCTTGGGGTGCACGCCGCGGAGGTTGACCTCGAGGACGGCGTCCTTACCGGCCTTCATGACCTTCTCGCCGATCTCGCCGCGGACTTTCTCGACGACTTCTTCGATGCGGGCGGGGTGCATGCGACCGTCTGCGATGAGGCGTTCGAGGGACTCGACCGCGATGGCCTGACGGATCTTGTCGAAGCAGGAGACGATGATGACACCGGGGGTGTCGTCGACGATGATGTCGACACCGGTGGCCTTCTCGATGGCGCGGATGTTGCGACCTTCGCGACCGATGATGCGGCCCTTCATGTCCTCGGAGGGGATGGCGACGGTGCGAACGGTGCTCTCGCTGGTGTGGTCCGCGGCGTACCGCTGGACGGCCATGAGGGTGATCTCGCGGGCCTTCTCCTTGGCCTGAGACTCGGCCTCTTCCATGATCTCGCGGACGAGCTTGCCGGATTCGTGGCGGGTCTCGTCCTCGAGGCGCTTGAGGAGCATGTCGGTGGCGGTGGCGCGGTCGAGGCCGGCGACGCGGTGGAGTTGCTCGGTCTGCTGCTGGACGAGGCGGTCGGCCTCGGCCTCGCGCTGCACGGCGCGTTCTTCGCGGGCCTTGACTGCCTCGGCGTTGCGGGTGAGGGTCGCCTCTTTCTGGGAGAGCGACTCCTCCTTGCGGTCGATCATGTCCTGGCGTTTGCCGAGTCGCTTCTCTTCCTCGCGGACCTCGCCCCGGACCTTTTCGATCTCTTCTTCGGCACGCTTCTTGTCTTCGAGGAGCTGGCGCTCGGAGTCGACCTTGGCCTTCTCGACGGCGTTGCGTCCTTCCCCGGCGGCCTGATCACGGATGCGGGCGGCCTCGGACTGGGCTCGTCCGATAGTCATTCCGCCCAAGAACCGAACGAGCACGAACCCGATCACCACGCCGGCCACAAGCGCACCGGCGGCGAGGCCGATCGCGGCGCCGCCGAGTTCTGCGAGCATCACATGTTGAGCCAACATCACGCCATCCTTCCTCGGCTGGAAGCCGCCGGACCGGGCGCATGACGGAGGACCAAGGACGTTAAGGGGCTATGCAGAAAACAGCGACCACTCGCCTGGGGTTCTGCACGGTGTTCGCTCGGTCGTTCGCGACGCGGCGAACCGTTCCTCTCAGAAACGGGAGACCCGCCCAGAATCATCGGAGCGGACCCGGTCTCCGTGGGTCCGACCGACAGGTTTGTCCTTCAAGGATCTCGCGGGCGTCGCTGCATGAAACTGGCATGAAGCGGGAGAGGGGCGACGTCCGATCAATCCGGGTATCCGTCTTGCGCGCCGGCAGGCCCCGGCACGGAGGGTACCGTGCCGAACCAGTCGGTTGAACTATGCTAGCGTCCCCGGACCGATCCTGCGCGCCGCTCGCGGCCATTCTCCAAGGAACGAACGATGCCTTCCAAAGTCCGTACATGTCTGGTGCTGGGTGCTCTCGCCGTCGCCGCCCTGAGCGGGTGCGCGTACGAGCGATACGCGGATGCGGTGGCCATTCAGTCGCGCGGGTCGTTCAAGGACCAGCCGCTGCGGGTCGTTGTGGACAACCGGTCGGGTGCGGTGACGATCGTCGTGCGTGAGGGTGCCGAGCCCCAGGTGAAACTGCGTGCCATTGATGGCCCCGCGGGCACCAAGGAGAACCCCCGGAAGCACGGTGCCGCGGTGATCCAGTCGGAGGGCGAGAATCGCTCGCTCTCGGTCACCACGACGGGGGCAAGCGGGCCGGTGCATGTGTGGGTGCTGGTGCCGCGATGCGACGGGTTGGACATCCGCAATGCCGACGGTCCTGTTTCGGTGGATGGTGGATGCGGGGAGATCGTGATCCGCAACGACTCCAGGGGCAAGCAGGCCCCGATCACGGTGCGGACCGGGGCGAACCTGACGGGCGGGGTTGAGTTGCGATCGGGCTCGGGGGATGTTGAACTCATCGCCGGCCATGCCTCGTCGGGCAGGCTTGCGAGTTCGACGCCCAGCGGCCGGACGGACCTGAACGCGGGCGGTGGCACCAGCAAGGGCGTCGTCGTGAGCAAGGGCCAGTTCGGCGCGTTGCTCAACGGCGGCGAGTCCCCGTGGACGATCGAAGCGACGAACGGGGACGTGCGGGTCACGCTGTGCCCGGAGCCGACCGAACCCGTGAAGCTGAAGGACCTCTGGCCCTGGTGAGTCTTACGCGGCCTTGGCGACAGGTGCGGTGAGCTTCGTCACGTAGGACATGATCTGCGAGACGACGAAGTCGCGGTGCCCGGAGTTGAACGAGAAATCGAACGCGACGCCCAGGTGCAAGTGGTGCTCGTGGTCAAGGTGCGAGTGCGCGATCCGGCCGGTCATCGCGATCGGCGCGGTGATGGTCGGTCGCAGGTCCAGTCGCATCCAGATCAGCGGGGAACGGCCGAGCGCGTTCGCCTCCGCCTTGTCCACGATCAGCCCGAGACCGCCGCCGCCGATGTTCGAGAGCCTCGCGGAGAAGGAGGGCCCCACTTCCGGCATCACCGCGGGGGTGCCGCCCTGATGCGCTGCGCCGGTGCGAGAGAGTTCGAGAATCAGTGCGCGGTTCGCGAACTCCGCGGCGACGACGCTCGTGGGGTTCAGCAGCGGCCAGCATTCGACGTGCGGCAGCGACAGGGTGTTGGTCGCGACACGCTGGTGCTCACGACGCTGACACCGCTGGATGTTGGACGGAACTTCGAGAACGATCGCGGCACCGCGACCAACGGGCGTGATCCGCGTGGCCACGATGCGGCTTTCGAACATCCACCGATTCTGACCGATGGACATGACCCCGACGAGACGGGTCCCGATGGGGAGCGGAATCGCCTGTCCCGCGGCGGCGGGGCGTTCGACGAGGATCTCCTCGTCCGTAAGGCCCAGAAGCCTCACGCGCCACATCACGTCCGGCACCGTGCCCGATTCCGCGCCGGGCTGCGCGACGGCGATCTCGATGCCACCGCCTCGCTCGAGAATCTGATGGAGACAGTCCTTCCAACGTTCTGTGCGTGATCTGGATGCGGGCACGGCGGACCTTTCCCGCGGGCGAGACATGCCCGCGTCGTTCGGGAAGGAGATCGGTCCGATTTCGCACCGGCTTGCCGCGGAAGCCGCAATGGGTGGTGTCGCGGCCCCTACCACCGTCGCGACCGGAAACGGGGCTACCGATAACGTCGCAGTTTGCGCCCGATGCGGGCGGCCTCGGAGGAGTTCACGGGATCGTTCGCGAAACAGGCGCGGTAGAGCAGATTGGCCGCGGCCAGGACGTCCTCGCTCATCTCGGGGCGTGCTTTCGCGACGGACTGGGCGTGGCGCATGAGCGTCGCCGACTCGGGGCGGGGCATCTGGATTCGAGCGCAGAGGGTGAGCAACTCGCTGCGAAGTTCTGCGAGTCTGGGCTCCAGCTTCACGCCGATCGCCGGTGGACGTCGCCGCCGGACGATGCGGAGCACCACGAACCCGAGGACCAAGACCACCACAACGGTGAGCCCGATCGGCGCGAGACGACGCGTCCAGAGGCCGGCCTCCGGCGAGTCCGATCGCTTTCTGAACCAGGATCGAAGTGAGGATCCCCAATCCTGAGTGGCGAGACCTCTCGCGGACCGGCCGAACATGCGGGCCTGCGTCGTCTGATCGAACGAAACGACGCGCGACGCCCAGACGTCTTCCATGTCGCCGAGCAGTCTGCTGAGCCGGAGCAGCAGGCCCTGGGGCGGGCCGTGAAGCCGATCGAAATCGGCGGGTGGAGTCGCGTCGAAGGTCCGCCACGTGCCCGGAGAGGTGTTCACCTCGACCCACGCGTGCGCGTTCGAGGCTCGCACGACGTACGCCTGCAGTTCCGAATCGAACTGCGTCGCGACGTATCCCGCAATCACCCGCGCATCGATCCCCACGGAACGGCACATGCCCGCGAGCGCGGACGCGAAGTACTCGCAGTGCCCCCGACGCTCGGTGAAGACGAACCACTCGGTCGGGTCGACACCAGAAGGCGCGGCCTGGATGTCGAGCGTGTAGTCGCACTCGCGACGAAGAAACGACTCGAGGACACGAGCGGCGAGGTTGTCGTCGGCCTCGTCGCGCTTCGCGGGGTCGGGCTCGAGGCCGGCGTCGGTGAGGACCTTGCGAGCCTGGGCACCGAGGCGTTCGGACGGGAAGCTCACGAGACCTCGACGCGAGACTGCCCCGCGCTCACGCTCACCGGGGAGCGAGGTCACTTTGTACGCGAGGGGCCCGGGGGAACCGCTCCGCGTGAACCACCCGCTGACGCGATCGAAGCGGTATCGGGTGATGGAAGGCGAGTAATCCGTCGCGCGATCCCTCGGCGGGTCTTCACGGACGACGGCGGGTCTGTAGAGCGAGAAGAGCTGGGCGTCGGTCGAGCCGATGCCGCGGAGCTCGAACTCCTGCAGGACCCGTGGCGCGAGGGAGACATCAGGGGGGTCCTTGATCTCGACGACCGCGACGTCGTTGGACGCGACCGCGAGTTCGCCGATCGGTCCGCCCTGAGCGCGCGTCCACGTGCCATCGCGGTACTGATCGAGGACCGAACCGCGAAGGTACTGGATCTGCGAATCGCCCCCGAGCACCTGCCCGGTGCCATCGCTGATGCGAACATGGAGCGCGACCGCCTGCGACTCGGAGATGAGGCCACCTTGCCCGAGTCGAACCTGGTCGGACACCCCGGTCACTCGTCCTCCCAGCAGCTTGCCGAACGCGCTCATACCCGCCGGGGGCGAGATTCCCCGCGGGATCATCACGAACACGCCGGCACTGATCAGGCAGGCCACGAGCGCGGAGTTGAGCGACAGCGTGCCGAGGTGCGCACGCTCACCCTGCGAAACCCCATCGGCCCGCTTCACCCTCGCCTCGCCGGAAATCACCTGGAAGAGCATCGCCGAGTACGCCAGCAACGGCACCAGCGCGAAGAGCGAGAGCCCCACGCCCAGCGAGTTGTGATTCAGCGTCGCGCCAACCGCAAGAAACAGGCTCAGCGTCAGCACCTGCGCATAGTCGCGAACCTCCCGCTTCTCCCAGAGCTTCACAGCGATAAGGCACGCGAGAAACCCATTGAACGCGGAGACCATCGCCCCGCCCTGCCCCGCGCGAACGATCGCACCGATCAGCACGCCCATCAGGATCAGGTTCGTCGCCCACCGCTGCAAGCCCCGCCCCTCGCCCGACCACTCCGTGTACCACCACCCCGCCAGCGCCGCAAAGAGCAGCGAACCACCCAGAAGCGGGTTGGACTCCGCCACACCGAAGGCGCACATCGCCACCGAAACGACCGCCGCCAGCGCCAACTTGAACTGCCGGGGCACCTTCACGTCTTCGCCTCCCCGCCGCCGGCAAAGACCGACTCCCAGATCACGCGTGCCCGGCGAAGTATCGAAGCGGTCGCGCCCGAATCCGCGGGCTCATGTTCATCGCGTGTCGCGGCGAAACTCGCATCAACCAGCGCATCACCCGCCACGCCGGGCGGTCCCCCCGCGTGAACAACGGTTACCGCCACGCCCGCAAGCGAGGGCAAGGGCGAAGAGCCAGCCCCGTCGAAATGCGCGAGTGCATCCAGCGCGTTCGCAAGATGACGAGGACCACGGCCAAACGGAACGACCGTGCCTCCGTCCCGCGCCGCCATCGCGAACACGACCCCGTCGCGACTCGAACGATCCGCGAGCCCCGCCGCGACGCTCACCACCGCTTCACGCATCTCGCCGGCGGTCGCGGCATCGAGCATGATGATCTCTCGCTTCGCCGGCGGGAGCACCGATTCCTTGACGACGGGACGACCGAGCCTCGCCGTGGCTCGCCACGCGATCGCGCGGGCGGGATCTCCATCGGCGTAGTCGCGGAGCGAAAAGAACTCGCCCTCGCGTGCTCTGGTGGAGGACGAACGCAGCTCGGCCTGCTCGGCCCCTCGGCGCACGCCCGGCCGCGGCGTGTCGACACGCTTGGGTCTCACA
>JBIKMF010000050.1:0-15698 GCA_044359425.1 Phycisphaerales bacterium | reverse complement strand
TTCAACGATCAGCCCACCCTCAAGCTCCTTGCGGTTGGTTGGAGTTCCATCCGGCACCGGCAGCGCGGGGGGCTCCGGGTTTGCCTGTGGTTGGACGACCGGAGCCGTGGGTGCGACGACCTCCGGCGTGGGCTGCTCGGGCGGCGTGGGAGCTGGCCCGACCTGACCGAGTGCGGCGGTTGCGAACGCGAACATGCTACCGGCGATGGATGTAATCGTGCGCATAGGGTGCCTCAATGGTATGGCGAACAATCCGAGTATCGGTTCCCTGAGGTCGTAGCTATAGGACTCGATCAGACTTCTGGGCCCCTACAGGCCGCCGCGTCGGGGTTAGAGCCATGGTCCCCACTGGAGGTGATGGCGTTTTGTACCGATTCAGTGGGTATGGCACTCTCAACCGTTCGGGGGATCGTGGCGCTTGTGGTGATCCTCACCGCCCAAGTGTCCAGGGGGCAGACCTACTACGTCAGGCCCACGGGCAGCGACTCCAACACCGGGCTGTCGACGACCAGCCCGTTCAAGACGATTCAGAAGGCCGTGAACGTGGCATCGGCCGCCGGGACGGTGATCTACGTCGCGCCGGGGTCGTACCCGGAGCAGGTGACGTTCTCGACCTCGACCAAGCGAGGGAACTCGGCGAATCCCATTCGTCTGGTGGGGGACACGGCGGGGACGCGCTTTGGCGTCTCCCCGGGTTCGGTGACGATCGAGGGGTCGAGTTCGCGCAGCTACGGGATCTACCTCAGTGGTTGCGGCGACTGGTCGTTTGAGAAGCTGACGTTTTCTGGCCAGTCGTACGCGAACGCGTTCTGCCAGTCGCCCAACGGCGGGCTGACGTTCGACGATTGCGTCTTCGCGGTCACAACGACGTATGGCCTGTACATCGCGTACGGCCAGAACATCACAGTGAACTCGTGCACGTTCACGCGGTCGACGGGTCAGCGGCTGTGCACGTACCTGTACCAGACGGCCGGTAACAAGATGGTGCTCACCGGCAACCGCATCCAGCTCACCGGCTCCTCCTACCTGAAGGCCAGCCAGGGCAAGGGGAGCGTCCCGCACACGGTGTACGGGCTCATCGCGCTCCCGTACGTGAACGGCCCCAACACGGTCATCATCCAGAACAATATCGTGAGCGACGCGACGTACGGGATCTACTGCTACCTTCCGTATGCGAACGCCTCAACTTCTTTGACGATCTCCAACAACGTCGCCGAGGGCTGCTACTACGGGAACTACATCTACGCGCAGGCCCCGATCAAGCCGGTGATCTCGAACAACATCGTGGGCAACAGCTACATCGCGTACATCCATGCCCCCGCGGGCACCGTGGACAGCCACCTGATCTACAACATGGGGTACAACCCCTGTGGGACCAACTGGCTCACCTGCGGCCACCTGACCGCCGCGACCAAACGCAACATCATGATCAACCAGACGCCGACCTACGCAAACGCGGCGAACGGGGACTTCACCCTGACGGGCACGATCGGCGTCGATCAGGGGACCGAAACGGGCGCGGCGGCCACAGATATTCTCGGAGCTACCCGCCCGCGTGATGCGGACGGTGACGGGAAGGCGGAGTACGACCTCGGGCCGTTCGAGTCGGGGACCGTGGTCGAGAACAAGCTCAGGGTCGTCCGCTGGCGCGAGACATCCAAGTTCTGATCGCGACCGCACAGAATTCCTGGCCGCTCCGCGCGCAGACGTCGCATAGGAGAGGCAGAGCCAACCGTTCGGAGGAGAGAGGGAGGTTCGGCGCGAATACCGCACTCGTGCCGCGACCAGCCCTGCGCCGGCGCGGGAGTCATCCCGCGTCGAGCGATTTACTCGTCGTCAGCCGGGGGCATGGCGCAGTGGCCGCCGTTGCGTTCGTGGTAGTCCTGGTGGTACGCCTCGGCCGGCCAGAACTTGCCCGCCTCGGCGGCCGCCTTGACCTCGGTCACGATCGGCGTCTTCTGGAACCGGGGCTTCAGCGAGAGTTCCTTGATGTAGTCGCGGGCCGTCTTGAGCTGGTCCTCGTCCGACGTGTAGATCGCCGAGCGGTACTGCTCGCCCACGTCCGGGCCCTGGCGGTTCATGGTCGTCGGGTCGTGGTACTTGAAGAACTTCTCGAGCAACTGCCGGTAGGTGATCGTCGCGGGATCAAAGGTCACCATTACGACTTCGGCGTGGCCGGTGTCGGTGTAGCAGACCTGCTTGTACGTCGGGTTCTCGAGCTTGCCGCCCATGTACCCGCTGACGGAGTTCACCACCCCGGGGGTCTGCTGGAACCGATCCTCCACACCCCAGAAGCAGCCGCCACCGAAGTACGCGGTCTGGGTCGCGATCGGCTTCATCGGCATCGCCGCGTCCTTCTCGAAGAACTCCAGCGAGACCGAGTTGAGGCAGTACCGCAGGCCCGTGGGCGCGGGGCCGTCCTCGAACACATGGCCAAGGTGTCCGTCGCACTTGGCGCACAGGATCTCGATGCGAGACATGCCGTGGGAGGTGTCCTTGATGTACGCGACGTGGTCGAGGTCCACCGGCTGGAAGAAGCTCGGCCACCCCGTGCCCGAGTTGAACTTGTGCTCCGACGAGAACAGCGGGAGCTGGCACAGGCGGCAGACGTACGTGCCGTGCTTCTTGTTGTCGAGGAGGTTGCCGCAGAACGCGGGCTCGGTGCCCTTGTTCAGGATCACCTTGGCTTCGTCCGGCTTGAGCTTCTTCGCCAGCTCGTCGATCTCCGTTTGCGTGAGCGGGGTGATGTCGTACGCCGACCGCGAGAGCTTCTTGGTTCCAGTGTCGGTGGTCTTCATGTCGTCCTTCTTCGAGGGCTTGTCGTCCAGCCCCGGGAGCCGCGAGCGGAGGCTCTCGGCCTCCGGCTGCTGAGCACGGGCGATCGCGAACCACGTGCCGCCGATCGCCGCGAACATCGCGGCAAGAAAGAACAGGCCGCTGCGCAAGGGTTGTTTCACTGGCTGGACTCCTGAGGGGCTGACTACCGGCATTTCGTCGTCGGCCCCGGGTTGGATGCCGGAACCGACCGCAGGTTACGGCGAATCACGGCGGTGGGGGGGATTACCGCACCCGCCGGACCGCTTTGATCACCACCGGCATGACCGGGACGTTCTCCATCGACCCGTCGTCCACCTTCACGTCGGGCCGGGGCGCCGTCGCGCCCGTCCGGATGACCTCCACGACCTCCCACCCGGCCACTACCCTTCCGAAAACCGCGTACCCGGCGTTCCCCGTCTTCTCGCGGGCCGTGTCCAGCTTGGCGTTGTCCGCGACGTTGATGTAGAACTCGCGAGTCGCCGTATCGGGCGGGCCCTCGCGTGCCATCGCGATCGTCCCCTTGACGTTCTTCAGCCCGTTCTGCCACTCGTTGCGGATCGGTACATCCGGGGTACCCGCAGCCGCGTCGACCTTCGCACGCTCCACCATCCCCGGCGTCCACCCCCCGCCCTGCACGACGAAGTTCGGCATGACGCGGTGGAAGATCGTGCCGTCGTAGTGCCCCTTCTCCGCATGGTCGAGGAAGTTCGCGACGGAGATCGGGGCCCGGGCCGGATCCAGTTCGAGCACGATCTCTCCCGCGCTCGTCTGCATCGAGACGGTGACCGGGGAACTGCCCAACGCCCCGGGGTTCGAGGCGCACGCGAACAGGCAGACGAGCGGCGCAACGGCGGCGATGATCTTGAGCATCGCCACAGGATACCACACCGACTTCATCCTTCGCGAGACCGCCGCGTCAGTTGCCACGCGCTCCCCGCGTACAGCATCGCGATCAGCCCGCCGGTCAGGATCGCCTGGAAAACCCCGAAAAACACGGCGAGCAGGGTGACGGCGGTCATGCTGGCGCACAGCACCAATGCCGCGGCACGCAGCAGATCCCCGCGCCCAAGCCCCTCCGCGTATCGCAGGATGAGCATCCCGAGCATCGCCTGGGAGCCGAGCAGAATGCTGAACGCGAAGTTGAAGAACTGCCGGAGGCCCCACAGGGACGTCTCGATCCCCGCGGCACCGGGGACCGTGAACGCACGCATCGCATCGAAGAGCTCCTGGAGCCCCGCGACCTTTGCGGCGTTCATGGTGGTCACGAAGACGCCGGCAACGTGGCCGGCACCGAAGAACGCGGTGAGCGCGACCGCCGCGATGAACAGTCGCGTCCCGGGCAGCATGCCGTGGCCGGCCATGACGCTCAGTCCGCGGGCGAGATCTTCACGATGCGACCAGGACTCTCAAGGGTGACCCAGATGTTGCCGTCGGGTCCGCAGATCACGTCGCGCACTCGGCCCTTGCCGAACAGGATCTCCTCGCGTTCGACAAGCTTGCCGTCCTTGACGCGGAGGCGGTCAACATTGCTGCCCGACAGGCCACCAGCAAGGATGTCGCCGTTCCACTTGGGGAAGCCACCCGACGCCGGGGCCTTGTACGTCGCCATGCCGCACGCGCCGATGGAGGGAAGCCACCGCCACGCGGGCATTCGGATGTCGGCGGACGCAGCCTGGCCGCCTTCGATGTCCGCCCAGGGGGTGCGGAACGCGGTGTCGTTGTAGTTGATGCCAAAGGAGACGAGCGGCCAGCCGTAGTTGGCACCCTTCTCGACGAGGTTCAACTCGTCACCCCCGCGAGGGGCGTGCTCGGTGTCCCACAGGTTGCCATCGAGGTCGAAGACAAGCCCCTGGGGATTGCGGTGGCCGAAGGACCAGATGGACGGGTACGCGTTGGACTCGCCGACGAAGGGGTTATCTGTGGGGACCTTGCCGTCGTCCCACAGGCGGTGAACCTTGCCGTTGGGGCGGGTGCGGTCTTGCGACATCGCCGCGTGGCCGCGCTCGCCGATGGAGAAGTACATGTAGTGCTTGCCGGGTTCCTTGGCGGCCTGGAAGACGATGCGGCAGCCGTGGTGAACGCCGCTTCGGAGGTAGTGCTCGTCCTTGGCCTTGAAGAGTTCTTCTTCCTCGGTCCACTTGAGCACGCCGCCGTCCTCGGTGATCTTGCCGCGAACGATCTTGGTCATCGCGGCCTTGGCGTTGGCCTGGCCGGGGTCGGAGAACCCGATGTAGATCCAGCCATTGGTCGCGAAATCCGGGTGAAGCGCAACGTCCATCAGGCCGCCCTGGCCCTCCGCGAGGACGTCGGGCGTGCCGACGACAGGGTCGCTGAGCTTGAAGTCCGGCGTCATGAACCGGATGCTGCCCTTGCGCTCGGTGATGATCGCCCGACCGTCGGGCATGAACTCGATGCCCCACGGCACTTCCAGGCCCTTCTTCACGACGGTCTCGATCTTGTACTTGTGGGAGCCCGCGGCGTACACGCCGTCGGCCGCCTTGGGTTCCGACAGCTTCTCCCGATAGTTGCGGTGCTGGGCTTCGCGCAGGTGCACGACGAGCGACCAGGCCTCATGATCGGACAGCGCGGGGAACGCGTGCCCGTCCACGCCCTTGAGGCCGGGCTTGAGGGCCTCAAAGAAGGGCCGATCGAGCTCTTGGTTCATCTTCTCAAGGGTGAGAAGGGTCTTGGCCTTCTCGCCACCCTGCCCGGCGTTCCCGTGGCAGCTCGCGCACATCTCCATCCATTTGGTTTCGGCCTGCTGGGCGTGCGCGGAGCCGGCGAGGAGGGCGAGCGAGATCAGAACGGCGCGGGTGGGAGTATGCATGGCCAGAAGTGTACGGCGGGCGGACCATCGGGTATGCTGAGGGCCCCAAGGAGCCGTTCCGATGACCCGAAGCCCGATCGCCAACCGGTCCGCCGCCAATCGCCGCCAGTTCCTCGCGGGTTCCCTCGCCGCCATCTCGGCTGCGGTCATCCCGCTCGACCGGGCCATCGCCGCACAGCCGGAACCGACCAAGAAGGCCGGTCATCGCCCCTTGCGGATCGGCATCTCGACCTATTCGTTCTGGCACTTCAAGGGCGAATGCCCCGAGCTGGCCGACTGCATCGACTGGGCGGCGGAGATGGGCTTCGACGGCGTCGAGATCCTCCACGACGAGATGCTCAAGTCCGAGGACAACGGCTACCTGCAGGACCTCAAGCACCGCGCCTTCGTCAACGGTATGGATCTCATGGGCTTCTCCATCAAGCAGGGCTTCGTGCACCCGGATCCCGCGGAGCGTCAGAAGAACATCGATCACACGCTCAAGTGCATCGAACTCGCGTACAAGCTCGGCATCCCGACGATGCGCCTCAATACCGGTCGCTGGCGGACGATCAAGAGCTTCGACGAGTTCATGGCGAACAAGGGCATCGAGCCCGCGATCCCCGGCTACACCGAGGACCAGGCCTTCGAGTGGTGCATCAGCTCCATCGAGAAGCTGCTGCCCAAAGCCCAGGAATGCGGCGTGTGCATGGGGCTCGAGAACCACTGGGGCCTGGGATACACCGCCGCGGGCGTGCGCCGCATCCACGACGCGATCAAGAGCCCCTGGCTGAAGATGACCCTCGACACCGGCAACTTCCTCGAGAACATGTACCCGCAGCAGGAAGAGATGGCCAAGGACACGGTACTCGTGCAGGCCAAGACCTACTACGGCGGCGGCGAGTGGTACACGCTCGACATCGACTACGAACGCGTGAACAAGACGCTCCGCAACGCGGGGTACACCGGCTACATCTCCCTCGAGTTCGAGGGCAAGGAAGACTGGAAGACCGGCGTGCCCAAGAGCCTGGAGCTGTTCCGCAAGGTCTTTGGGTGAACGGTCGCGGTTGATGCTCTGAGACCCGAGATCTGAAACCCCGGATCTCACACCTCCCGCGTCAGAGCAAACACCTCACGGCGTGTTCGCTTCCTGCTGCTGCTTCTGCAACCTCGCCTTCGCCGCGTCGCTCTTCATCTTCTGAAGCAGCCCCAGCATCACCAGCCCGATCGCCAGCCCGACGAGGTAGTACCCCAGCCGCCGCTTGAACGTCGGTGCCGAAAAGCCCTCTTGATCCGGGAGCGTCTTGCTCATGCACAATCCTATACGTCACGCCTAACGCCGCGAGCCCGCGGCCACCACCTTCAACCTGTCCAGCAGCCCGTTGTACCACCGCGACGGCTCGAACTCCGTCACCGCGTGCTCCCGCGCCGCCAGCGCCATCTCGGCCCGCATCCGACCGTTGTCGATGAGTGTTCCGATGTTCGCCACGAACGCCGCGTCGTCGTCGCGGGCCGCGAGCAGCCCCGTCTTTCCGTGAACCACCAGTTCCCCGATCGCCCCCACGCGGCTGGAGATCACCGGGAGCCGCAGCGCCTGCGCCTCGACGATCGCCCACGGCGTCATGTCCTCACGCGTCGGCAGCACAAACACATCCATCGTCGGCAAGAGTTCGCCCAGCAGCTTCTCGCGCGCCACCGCTCCGTGCGAGATCACGTTCTTCAGCCCTTCCACGCCCGGGATGCCCTTCCCGATCAGGTGCAACTCCGCCCGCTCCGCGAAGTGCTTCTGATGCCACTCGACCAGCCGCGGGCCGCCCTTGCGAACCCAGTCGTTCCCGACGTACACCAGCCGCACGAGCCCAGAGCGTGCCCCCGCAGGTCCGCCGACGCTCGGCAGATCAATCGCCGATCGCGCAAGCATCGTGCGCGACTCCGGAACCCCGTAGTCCGCGTGCACACTCTGCCTCGCCCAGTTGTTCATGCACGCGACCAGATCCGCCGCCGCGAAAATCCGCCGCTCCGCCGCGCGATTCGGTGCGCCCGTCGCCGGGCTGTGCCCGAACTCGCGGCAGAAAAGCGCGGTCGTGGTATCGACGTACACGCTGAACGGCAATCCCGTCCGGGCCTTGATCCCCGGCAACGCGAGGGCATTGTTCTCCGTCGTCACATGCACGACGTCAAAGCACTCGGGATCGATCCGCGAGCGAAACCACGACGCGATCCTCGTGCCCCACATCCGCATGTAGCGGTGCGACTGAAAGTCCCACTTCCCCAGTCCCGGCACGCGCAGCCCCGCGAGCTTCATCAGCCGGTTGGGGCGCAGCGCGATGTGCACCGCGTCGATGTCCTCGCGCACCGCGGTGAACCGTCGCAGCTCCTTCTCGTACGTCGCAAAGCCCAGCGCCGTGGACGTAAGGAACAGCACGCGCGTACGCCCGTCGCTGCCCCGGGGCGGGAGCAGCGAGGGTGTCAGCTGCGCGATGTCGTTGACGGTGGCTCGATTCACGGCCCAGAGATTAGGTCGCCTCAGCGCCGCCTGCGGCCCGCCGCCAACCCCGCGAGAACCACCGCCCCCGCAAGCCCCGGCGCCGGAACCTGCCGCACCGCGAGATAATCCGCCGCCGCCGCGTGGTCGAGCGCCGTGACCCGGAACCCCGCGTCAGGCAGCGAGTTCAACCCGCCCACGAAGGCGTTGAAGATCCCCAGAAACGCCGACGATAGTGGCAGCCCGGTGCTCTTGGCGGCCGTGAACGTCCCGCTCGTCAGGCTCAGGCTCGACGACCCAATGCCCGGGTCGTAGTCGTACATCGTCTCCCAGATCAGCAGCTGGATGCACGCCGCGAAATCAGGGCTCGACGCCGGATCGGTCGCCAGGTGCTGCGCATTGTTGAAGTACTGCTGGATCGCGTCCGCCTTCGCGCCCGCGTGCGGGTCGGTGAACGACAACGCCGAGATGCTCGACACCCCGTACTCCAGCACGCCCGGGCCCAACGCCGTCGTCGGCAGCAGCGTGAACGACACCCGCGGGCCGTTCAGCCACGCCTCGCCCCCCGCGGCATTGCTCATGGTGTGCGTCAGTTGCCCCGCGAAGAGGTTCGCAGTCCCCCCCGGCGTCGTGACCCGCAAGACCTTGCCCGGCCCCTGCAGCGGGGCCGCAACGTCTACCGTCTGCCCGAACGCGACCGGCGCAATCCCGCCGACAACGACAGCCAATCCCCGCGTCCAGGTCTGCATGGTCCATCTCTCCTCGCGCGGCACGGACGCCGACGCCGAGAGACTGTGCCATGCCTTGCTGAGAACACAAGACCCGCGGTTCATCTTCGGGCAAAACACCACCACGCACGCCGACGAATCCGCCGCCGCCGTCCGCTAACGCCCCGGCTTCCCACGCTTACCGGGCCGTGTGCCCGGCGCTCCCGGCTTGCCCTTCGCACGCGTGGCCTTCGTGCCCGGTGCCACCGACGACGGCCTGATCTTCGTCGACTCGCCCAGCCGCGACAAATCCGCCCGCTTCTGCTGCAGTTTCTGCAGGTGATCCCGCAACGCCGCGGCCTGCTCGAAATCCAGCTTCTCCGCGGCGGTGAGCATCTCTTCGCGCGTGACCGCAATAAGCTGGTCGATCTCGACGTCAATCTCGGAGGAATCGACGGTCTCGCGGGCCCGCTTGCGAGCCTTCAGCTCCGCGTCGATCCCGGTGCGGATCGCCTTCTTGATGGTGGTGGGGGTGATCCCGTTGGCGGTGTTGTACGCGATCTGCTTCACGCGGCGACGCTCGGTCTCGCCGATCGCCGAACTCATCGCCGGCGTCATCTTGTCCGCGTACATGATGACCCGCGAGTTGACGTTGCGCGCCGCACGCCCCATCTGCTGGATCAGGCTCGTCGGCGAACGCAGGAACCCTTCCTTGTCGGCGTCGAGAATGCACACGAGCGACACTTCCGGAAGATCCAATCCCTCACGCAGCAGGTTCACGCCCACGAGCACGTCGAAGTTGCCCAGCCGCAGGTCGGTCAGGATCTGCACCCGGTCCAGCGTCTCGATATCACTGTGCAGGTAGCGAACCCGCAGCCCCTTCTTGTCGAGAAACGTCGCCAGGTCTTCGCACAGCCGCTTCGTGAGCGCCGTCACCAGCACCCGCTCCCCGCGCGCGATGCGATCCTCCGCCGCCGCCAGAAGATCCGGGATCTGGTCCTTCGTCGGACGGATCTCCACCTCGGGATCGAGCAACCCGGTCGGACGAATCACCTGCTCCGCCACGTTCCCCTGCGTCCGTTGCAACTCGTACGGCGCAGGCGTCGCCGAAACAAAGAGGCACTGCGGCACAACGTTCTCGAACTCCTCGAACCGCAGCGGCCGGTTGTCCATCGCGCTCGGCAGCCGAAACCCGTGCTCGACGAGCACCTTCTTCCGCGCCTGGTCGCCGTTGAACATCGCCCGCACCTGCGGGATCGTCACGTGCGACTCGTCGATGATCAGCAACCAGTCGCGGAAGTTGCGGCGGCGGAGCGGCGCATCGGCCACCGGCGCCGACGCGGGCGGCGCGTAGTCAAAGTAGTCCATCAGGCAAAACGGCCGCTCGCCCGGCTTGCGCCCGTCCATGAACCGCGAGTAGTTCTCGATCCCCGGGCACATCCCCGTCTCCGAGAGCAACTCGATGTCATACTTCGTGCGGCTCAGCAGCCGCTGCGCCTCGAGCAGCTTCCCCTGCGAACGCAGCTCCATCACCCGCGCGTCGAGTTCTTCGCGAATCTGCCGCACCGCGTCCTCGAGCTGACTCTCCGGCATCACGTAGTGAACCGCCGGGAACAGGAAGAACTGCCGCTCCTCCGCGAGAATCTCCCCGCTCGTCGGGTTGATCAACTCGATCCGCTCGATCTCGTCCCCAAACAACTCGATCCGCACCGCGTACTTCTCATACGCCGGCCACACCTCGAGCGCGTCCCCCCTCACCCGGAACTGCCCACGCTTCCACTCGATCTCGCTCCGCTGGTACTGCATCCCGTTCAGCGCCAGCAGAAAGTCCCGCCGGAAAATCCGCGAGCCCTTCGTGATCGTCAGCACCTTGTCCCCGTACGCCTCCGGCGAGCCCAGGCCGAAGATGCACGACACGCTCGCCACCACCACCGTGTCCCGCCTCGAAAGAATGTTGCTCGTCGCCGCCAGCCGCAACTGGTCCAGGTCGTCGTTCCGGCTGCTGTCCTTCTCAATATAGATGTCCCGCGACGGGATGTACGCCTCCGGCTGGTAGTAGTCGTAGTAGCTCACGAAGTAGTTCACGCTGTTGTCCGGGAAGAACTCCCGCAACTCCTCGAAAAGCTGCGCCGCCAGCGTCTTGTTGTGGCTGATGATCAGCGTCGGCTTGTTCAGCCTCGCGATCACGTTCGCCATCGTGAACGTCTTGCCCGTGCCCGTCGCCCCCAGCAGGCACGCCGCCGGAGCCCCCGCCCCCAGCTCCGTGACAAGCTGCTCGATCGCCGCCGGCTGGTCCCCGGTCGGGGAGAAGGGTGCCACAACTCGAAAAGGGCGCTGGGTAGACACGGGCCAACTGTAGGATCAACAGAAAGTCTGGCCTCCCCCAAACCCGATCTCGCATGGTTGTCGGACCGGGGCCACCCAGTGCCCCCAGCATCTGAAACACCGACACATCCGACCGCGAAACCCCAGAAAAGGAGTACGCCCGTGCGCCACGCTATCACTCTGTCCGCTCTCGCCCTCGCCACCCTCGCCGGCACCGCCCACGCCCAGATCACCGATCGCGTGAGCATCGGGCTCGCGGGCACCGCCGCCGCCGGCGCGTCCTCGGGTGTCCAGGTCACCCCCGATGGCCGCTTCGCCGTCTTCATGTCCCATGCGACCAACATGGTCACCGCCGACGCCAACACCGCCATGGACGTCTTCATCCGCGACCGCTACCTCAACACCACCACCCTCATCAGCGCCCCCGACCCCTCCACCGGCGAGTCCCTCGGCTTCGGCGGTGATTCCACCATCACGCTCGGAGGCAGCCGCGTCATCTCCGACAACGGCCGCTTCGTCGCCTTCATGTCCGACGCCTCCAACCTCGTCATCGGCGACACCAACGGCGTCACCGACTGCTTCATCCGCGACCGCGACCTCGACCGCAACGGCGTCTTCGACGAGCCCGGCATCGGCAAAACCCGCACCATCCGCGTCAGCGTCTCCTCCGCCGAGAACCAGGCCGTCGGCAACTGCCCCAACGGCATCTGCGACCACGGCTCCTTCAACCCCGTCATCTCCGCCGACGGCCGCTACGTCGCCTTCGACTCCTGGCACGACTTCACCTCCGACAGCGTCCCCTACGGCAACATCTACTGGCGCGACCGCGACGCCGACAACGACGGCTTCTTCGACGAGGTCGGTGGCTCGCCCGACGCCGCCGTCACCCGCCTCGTCAGCGGCCGCATCCAGCAGTCCGTCGAAGGTACCCAGGGCGACGGCACCAGCTGGGGCGCCGCAATCTCCGCCGACGGCATGACCGTCACCTTCACCAGCACCTCCCGCTACATGGTCTTCGGCGACTCCACCTCCAACTCCGAGATCTTCGCCCGCAACATGGCGACCAACGCGATCGTCCGGATCACCGAGCCCCTCTTCGGCGGCCAGCCCAACGGCCACTCCACCTCCTCGTCGATCTCCGCCGACGGCCGCTACGTCGCCTTCGCCTCCTTCGCCACCAACCTCACCGGCGACATCGACACCAGCATCGAGAACGTCCTCATCAAGGACCGCGACACCGACAACGACGGCGTCTTCGACGAGGTCGGCTCGGTCGCCTACAGCTCCGCCAGCAAGGGGTACAACCCCTTCATCCTCGGCAACCCCATCGTCAACCTCAACAACAGCTCGAACTCTCCCTACATCTCCGACGACGGCTCCAAGGTCGCCTTCAAGTCCCTCGCCTCCAACGTCTTCTGCAGCGTCCTCAACGGCTGCACCGACACCAACGGCGTGGCAGACATCTTCGTCTTCGACTCCTCCCTCGGCCGCGCCGAACGCGTCAGCCTCTCCGCCAACAACACCCAGGCCACCGAGGCCTCGCTCGCCCCCGCCATGTCCGGCAACGGCCGCTTCGTCGCCTTCGTCTCCGCCCAGCACACCCTCGACGGCGCCGGCTTCAACCCCGGTGAAGAGGTCTACGTCCGTGCCCTCGAGTCCCGCGGCAACGACTCCTGCGACACCGCCATCCCCGTCAACGCCGGCACCATCACCGCCTGGGACAACTGGGGTCCCTTCGACGCCAACGGCATCGCCTGCGGCCCCACGTCCAACTCCGCCGTCTGGTTCACCCACACCGCCGCCTGCACCGGTTCCATCACCGTCGACACCAACGGCTCCTCCTTCGACACCCTCCTCTCCGTCTACAACGGCTCCTGCCCCTTCGACGCCGCCGAACTCGTCGGCTGCGACGATGACTCCGGCAACGGCCTCGCCTCCTCCATCACCTTCGACGCCGTCGAAGGCCAGACCTACGCCATCCGCGTCGGTGGCTTCGGCAACGCCGCCGGCCTCGTCTTCCTCGGCGTCTCCCAGTGCACCCCCGCTTGCCCCGCCGACTACAACCTCGACGGCGGCGTCGACGGCGACGACGTGATCGCCTTCTTCTCCGACTGGGACTCCAGCAACATCGCCGCCGACTTCAACAACGACGGCGGCGTCGACGGCGACGACGTCATCCAGTTCTTCGAACACTGGGACGCCGGCTGCTAAGCCCCTTCACCAAACGTCCCACAACACACCCCCCGCTACAAACAAGAACCCCGAGCCATCGCTCGGGGTTCTTCCCTTTTCACACCCCAACCGCCTTACTTCGTACCCCCTCCGTGCGCACCCGCATCAAACCACCCCTCCCCAGTCTCCGGCGTCTCCACCAGCCGGAACTCCAGCCGCGCAGGCGGCCCCGGATGCCGCGGCATCCCCTCGCGATGCGCCGGCATCGGCCTCGGCCCATCCCACCACACCGCCACCCGCTGCACAATCATCGATTCCGCATCCACCCACAAGTCAATCGACTTCGGCAGCCGCGCCCGCGCCTCACCCCGCGGCACAAAGTCCGGCGGTACAAACCGACCCATCCGCGGCGGGCCTCCCGGCCCACGCTCGTGACCCGGTCCACCCCGGCCCCCTTCGGGCCCTTCGCCTTCGGGCCTCCCTTCACGCCTCAGCCCATGCAGGAACGGTGCGAGTTCCGGCGCAACGCCAGGCCCCGGCCCCAGCGGCCGTTCGTCACCACCCTCAGGCATCCCACCCGGCGGGCCACCATCACCCATCCGCCCGCGCCCGCCACGAGGCCCCATCGGCCCGCGCGGCTCCCCATCGCGACCTCCCTCACGAGGCCCCGGCCGCGCCGCTTCGCCCGCGTTCTCCGGTCCCGGTCCTGCTCCTCGCTCCTTCTCTCCCTCACGCCCCATCCTCGCCTCGCGCGGCTCATCCCGCCGCACCGCGTGAATGTGCCGACACTTCACACCGTCCACCGTTTCCGTCGAATCAACCCGCAACTCAAAGTCCCGCTCCAGCCCCACCAAAATGTCATCCGGTGAGCCCGTCAGCGATTCATCAAGCAAGAAAATCCACCGCGGCCAATACGCCCGGGCCTCTTCCGTCTCCACCTCGCCATTCCCCTTGATCGCCCACTCCCCCTCAGCCCCACGACCACCCGCGATCTGCTCACCACGCTCGGTCTTCGCCCGAATCACAAACTGCCGATCGCTCCCCACATCCAGCGTCGCATGCGCCGACTCCGGCAACACCCGAATGTCCGCCGACGCCCGCACCTCATACCGACGCACCGGCGACTTCTGCGCCGCATCGATGCTCGCCTGCACCAGCGCCATCGCCGTCGGCTCCGTCGATCCAAAGTACAGACTCACCACGCCCAGCAGCACCACACTCGCCGCCGCCGACAGAATCAACCGCAGCGCCCGCCGACCCGGTGTCGGGAACCGCATCCGTCGCGACTCCTGTTCGCCCGCGTCCTCGCCCAGCGCCGCCATCGCGCGCCGAATCCGCGCTTCCTGCGTCTCGCGCGTGTCACGATGCGAGAACTCCAGCAGCCCGTGTGCAAACGCCTCCTTGGCCGCCGTCTCTCGCGATTCCGCCGGCGTCCCCGCCGCGCCCTCGCCGGTCTTCTCGTTCCCGTTCATACCGATGCCTCCCGCGAGAGAATGCAGTCCGCCAGCGCCTGCCGCGCACGCTGAACCCGCTTCTTGATCGTTTCTTCCATCTGCCCCGTCGCCTCCGCGATCTGCTTGAGCATCAACCCCTTCGAGTACGCGAGCAGGATGCACTCCCGCATCGACTCGGGCAGCAGCGACAGACACTCATCCAAATGCCCGACGCGATCCCGGAACGAATCCCCCTGCCGCTTCCCCAACGCATCAAACGACTCGTGGATCGCATCGATCAACGCCGGGTCATCCGCCAGCGGCCGCGCCCGCCCCGCCCGAAACGACGCCATCGCGCAGTTCGCCGCGATCCCCCGCAGCCACGGCGCAAACGGCCTCGATCGGTCGAAGTCGTCCAGCCGCCTCCACGCCACGATGATCGCCTCCTGAAAGATGTCGTCCACCGCTCCCGGGTCCCGCACCAACGTCCGAATGAACGCGGCCAGCATGTCCGCGTGCTCCCGCACGAGGATCTCGAACACGTTCCGCGAATCGTGAGGTATGGTGTCTTTCAAGGTTGCTCCACCAGAGTTTGACCCACCGCCGCCCCCCGGGGACACCAATCATCACAAATTCCGGCCATCCGTGTCCCCCCGCCCTCCCCTCTCGACAACAACTCCATCGTGGGGGGCGTCCGTCCGCCGGTCTGCCGGCATTTCCATTTCCTGACGCGTTCACCCGCGCCAACAGATCAGGGGAACCCTTTATGCCTCGTTCCGCCAAAGACCTCCTCCGGAAAGCCGGCTCACGCCTCGGCGCCGCCTCCAAGCCCGCCCTCCTCACCGGCCTCGCCGCCATCGGCACCTTCGCCTACTTCGCCTGGGCCGCCCTTCCGCCCGTCCCCGTTCCCCCGGGAAACCCCATCACCGAGCCCAAGCGAGTCCTCGGCAAGA
>JBIKMF010000352.1:0-4411 GCA_044359425.1 Phycisphaerales bacterium | reverse complement strand
GGAGAGGAGAGGGGTGACGGGGAGGAACTGGCCGCGGGGGTCGGGGAGGCATTCGAGGACGCGGGTTTGGGTGGCGACGATGACTTTGGGGCGGAGGCGGCGGGAGGTCCAGTCGGCGAGTGGGCCCTCGCGGCGCATGCGTGGGAGGTCGAGGCGCGGGTGGGACCAGGAGCGTTTGAGGATGCGGGTTCCGATGCGTCCCCAACTGCAGTGGGCGAGGTCGATGAGGCCGCTGGTGAGGAGCGGGGGGAAGGTTGCGTCGTCGGCGTTGGCGAGGTCGAGGATGAAGCCGTCGAGGCCGTAGTACTCGTCGCGGAAGTCGGCGGTGGCGGTGGCGATGTCGGCGAGGGTGGGGTGGAGTGGTGCGAGGGTGATGGGGGGGACGCCGGAGAATGCCGCGGCGAAGCGGGACCAGGTGGGGGCGGCGGCGAGGGAGTCGCGGGGGATGGAGAGGGGTGGGAGCGGGGCGCGGGGGTTGCCGGAGGAGATGGCGACGTGGTGGGTGGTGGCGGATTCGCGTTGGCAGGCGATGATGCAGGTCCGGGTGCTGGCGCGGAAGGCGCTTGGGGGCGCGGCGTGGAGGTGGGTGATGGTGGAGTGTTGGGCGATGGCTGTGCGGACGGCGCGGGCGTCGCGGCTGGAGAGGATGGGGAAGGGGAGGATGAGGGCGAAGCGGCCGGCGGGTTTGGTGAGGAGGGAGGCGAGGAGCCAGAACGCGGCGGCGAGGTCGGCGTAGCCGGTGATGATGCCGTTTGAGGCGAGGCGGAGGTGATCGGCGGCGTCGCGGGACTGGACGGTGGCGGATTCGAGTTGGTTGAGGTAGGGCGGGTTCCCGACGACGAGGTGGAAGTCGGTGGTGGGGGCGAAGGCGAGGTTCCAGTCGAGGCCCGGGGCGGGGTGGGAGGAGCGGGGCCATATGCCGCGAATGGCGTCGGCGGTGCGGATGTTGTGGTGGAGGGAGTCTGGGGGGAGAGAGGCGTGAGAGGCGAGGGCTGCGCGGCAGAGGCGGGTGGCGTCGGGGTTGATATCGACGCCGAAGATGCAGTGGGAGAGGACGAGGTCGAGTGGGAGGGAGGGGGAGCGAGCGGCGATACGTTGGGCGGCGGCGAGGAGGAAGTTGCCGGTGCCGCAGGCGGGGTCGCAGATGCGGAGGGCGAGGAGGGCGTCGTTGAGTTGGTGTGGAGGGGTGTGCAGTTGGAGGGAGTCGAGGATGGGATCGAGGCAGAGGTCGAGGGCGTGTTCGACGAGCCATGGGGGCGTGTAGAACGCGCCGGTTTTGCGGCGTTCGGAGCCGGTGGCGGCGATGATGGCTTCGAGCGCGAGGCCGCAGCGGTGGGGGGTGAGGGTGCCGGAGGGGGAGCGGAGGAGGGGCGCGAGGGGGGCGGGGGCGCTGAGGATGGCGTCGGCGCGGCTGGCGTGGGGGACGTCGCGGAGGTGAGCGGCGGCGGCGAAGAGGTCGCGTGGGTGGTCGGCCGCGGCGGTCATGCGATTATGATATTAGAAGCTGGTCCACTTGGCGGCGGACTTGGAGCTTTCGACGGTTTTCTCGATGAAGCGGACGCCGCGGGCGCCGTCGCGGACGGAGGGGAAGTCGAAGGCGGCGTCGGGGCCGCCCTGGTTGGAGCGGATGGCCTTGAAGATTTCGCGGTAGACGTTGGCGAAGGCTTCGATGAAGGCTTCGGGGTGGCCGGTGGGGGTTCGGCAGGCTTTTTTGGCTTCTTCGCAGAGGGAGAAGTGAGCGCGGCGGAGGGTGCGGTCGCACTGGTCGATGGGGCGATGGATGAGGAAGTTGGGGTCTTCCTGACGCCATTCGAGGGAGCCGGATTCGCCGCAGACGCGGATGCGGAGGTCGTTTTCGTACCCGACGCAGACTTGGGAGGCCATGAGGATGCCGCGGGCGCCGTTTTTGAAGCGGAGGAGGAGGGAGGCGTCGTCGTCGAGGCGGCGGCCTTCGACGAAGGTGGTGAGGTCGGCGCAGATGGCTTCGAGTTCGAGGCCGGTGATGGTGGAGACGAGGTTTTCGGCGTGGGAGCCGATGTCACCGATGGCGCCGCCGAGGCCGGAGCGAGCGGGGTCGGTGCGCCAGTCGGCCTGCTTTTGGCCGGCGGATTCGAGTGACTGGGCGAGCCAGCCCTGGTTGTATTCGACGATGACCTTGCGGACTTCGCCGATGACGCCGGACTTGACCATGTGGCGGGCTTGTTTGACGAGGGGGTAACCGGTGTAGTTGTACGTGACGCCGAAGACGGAGCGGGAGGACTCGACGGTGGAGATGAGATCCGCGGCCTGGGCGGAGGAGTGGACCATTGGCTTGTCGAGGACGACGTGGATACCGGCGGCGGCGAAGGCCTTGGCGACTTCGTAGTGGGCGTGGTTGGGGGTGACGATGGAGACGAAGTCGATGCGGTCGTTGGCGGGGCGTTTGAGTTCGCCTTCGAGCATGGCCTGCCAGGTGGGATAGTTTCGCTCGGGGGCGAGGCCGAGGTCGCGGCCGGAGGCGATGGCTTTTTCGGGGGAGGAGGAGAGGGCACCGGCGACGAAGCGAGCTTCGTGGTCGAGCTCGGCGGCCATGCGGTGGACGGCGCCGATGAAGGCGTCGCGACCGCCGCCGACCATGCCGTAGGAGAGACGCGGGGTGTAGTTCGTGGATGACATGGGTGGTGGCTCCTGGGTGATGCGGCGGGGAGTTTACAGCATGAGGGCGGTGTGCTGTTTGAGGGCGTCGTATGCCTGCGCGATGGCGAGTTTGACGTCGGGGTAGGGGGCGGGGTTGAGTGGGGAGGTGGTGGAGGATTCTTTGATCGTGCGGGCGCAGAGGGAGGCGATGGATTCGGAGGATTGGGTGGTGGACTGGGCGAGGAGTGCGGCGCCGAAGGCGGGGCCTTCTTCGGTGTTGGGCAGGTGGAGGGGCTGGCTGATGCAGTCGGCGAGGATCTGTCGCCAGAGGGGGGACTTGGCGCCGCCGCCACCGACGCGGAAGCGGGAGATGGAGACGCCGGCGGAGCGTTGGATGTCGACGATGGTGGCGAGGGTGGCCGCGACGCCTTCGAGGATGGAGCGGACGAGGTGGGCGCGGGAGTGGCGGGAGGTGAGGCCGATCCAGGCGGAGCGTGCGAAGGGGTCGGGGTGGGGGCAGCGTTCGCCGGTGAGGTAGGGGAGGAAGATGAGGCCGTCGGATCCGGCGGGGGCGGAGGCGGCTTCGGCGAGGAGTTGGTCGTAGGGGACTTCGGGCCAGAGGGTGTCTTTGGCCCAGGCGAGGCTTCCACCGGCGGAGAGGGAGCATCCGGTGATGCACCAGCCGCGGGGGGAGTGGGCGCGACCGGTAGCGGCGCACATGGTGTGCACGCGGCCGGCGGGGGCGAAGTTGGGGAGATCGAGGGTGAGGGAGTCGGTGTGGGTGTAGAGGACGCCGCTGGTGCCGATGGTGAGAACGGCCATGCCGGGGGCGACGACGCCGGCACCGATGGCGCCCATCATGTTGTCACCGGAGCCGGCGACGACGGGGATGTGCGGAGGGAGACCGAGGGCGGCGGCGGCGTGAGGGGTGAGGCGGCCGGCGATGTCACCGGATTCGAGGACTGGGGGGAGGAGTGAGGAGGGGAGGTTGAAGGCGGCGGCGACGTCGAGGTTCCAGTTGCGGGTGGCGGGGTTGAAGAGGAGGGTGCCGGAGGCGTCGCCGACGTCGGTGGCGAGTTGGCCGGTCATGAGGAAGCGGATGTAGTCCTTTGGGAGGAGGAAGGCGGAAGCGCGGCGGAAGACGTCGGGCTCGTGGTCGCGGACCCAGAGGAGTTTGGGGAGGGTGAAGCCGGGGAGTGGTGCGTTTCCGACGGCGCGGACGCAGGCGGCACGGCTGCCGAGGGTGCGTTCGATGAGGGCGCACTGTTCGCTGGTGCGTTGGTCGTTCCAGAGGATGGCGCGGCGGAGGGTTGAGGGGGTGGTGGAGGTGGCGATGGCGGCGTCGTCGAGGAGGACGAGTCCGTGCATTTGGCCGGAGAGGCCGATGGCGGAGATGGAGGAGGCGAGAGGGCCGAGCGAGCGGGTGGCGGATTGGGTGGCGGTCCACCAGTCGGCGGGGTCTTGCTCGGACCAGTTGGGGTGGGGTTGGTGGAGGGGGTAGTGGGCGGAGGCGGAGGCGAGGACGTCACCGGCGGGGCTGGTGACGATGACCTTTACGGACGAGGTGCCGATGTCGATGCCGAGGAAGTTCATGGTGGGTCAGTGTACCGCGGGGGTCACTGGCCGAGTGCGCGCATGACGATGGTGGCGTAGCCGCCTCGGCCGAGGGTGAACTCGACGGAGGTTTTGAGGCGGTTGCGGTCGGAGAGGTCGTCGGGTTCGGCGAGGGAGATCTTGAAGTTCTCGGCGTGCATGACGAGGGGGCGAGGGGCTTCGCCGAAGAAGGGGCGGCGGA
>JBIKMF010000049.1:0-15760 GCA_044359425.1 Phycisphaerales bacterium | reverse complement strand
CAGGGGCGCGACACCCTTGATCTGCATCGCGATGTTCTGGCAGCCGGGGAGGTCGTTGGCGTCGATGGACTTCTGGAGCTTGTCCACGAGCTCGGCCATTTCGCCCGAAAGGCGACCGGTGAGCCCCGCATCCACCGCGAACCGCGAGAGCGACTCCTCGTCCTTGCTGACGATGAGCTTCTCCGCGAGCATGCGCAGCAGCTGATCCTGTGTAATCGGTTTCGCGAGCACACCGACGTCGGGGATGTCGTAGAGGCCGTCCTTGATCAGGCCCACGGGATCCGCCGTCACCAGTAGCGCCGGCGTCGACACGCCGCGCTGACGCAGCTGCGACATCATCTCCGTCCCCCGCATATCGGGGAGTCGCCAGTCGGAGAGGATGAGGTCGTAGCCCTGGGCAGCCTCGATGATTCCCGCGGCGGCGGTGTCGCAGGTCTTCAGCCGCACGCCTGTTCCGCGGAGGAAGTGCTGGATGATGCGGATGTCGATGTTGCAGTCTTCGATGTACAGCACGCGGCCGGTGAGTTTCTCGGGGACGACCTTCTCGAGCGTGTAGAAGTCGTTGTTCCGCGAGCCGCCGATGAACATGCGCAGGTCCGCTGGCTTTGCGAACTTCACGCCGATCTCGTGGAGCGAGCCGCGGCGGTGCGCGCAGCGGGTCACGCTGCCTGCGATTTCCTGCGTGCCGCCGACGAGTCGGGGCAGCCAGACCTTGCACGCGGAGCCTGGGTGGACGTACCCGTTGTGGAGCAGCCCGATTCCTCCGCGCGAGAGGTTGCGGCACGCGAGCTTCAGCTTGGTGACGGTGCCGCCCGGGTGGGAGACTTCGAACATGACGGTGGAGTGGCGGAACGGCCAGCGCGCAAACTCGCGCTTGTGCTGCGCGGCGGTGCCCTCGGTGTTGTCCATCTCACCGAGCAGGGCTTCGAGTTCGCGTTGGCCCAGTCCGATGGTGTTGGGGCGGTCCGAAGCCTGGATCTGCTGGGGGCGACGGCCGATGGGCTGGGCGGACGACTTGGGCTGGTGCGGAAGCGCCATGTGGTGAGACTCCGGTGCGTACCGGAGAGTCATCGACGGGGCGGGAGGGCTTATCGAGCCCTAGGGCCGACGCGAGGTCAAACGGTCGGGGCCCGCGTGGTGCGGGGGGCGCAACCGGAATAACCCACACGACGCTTTTCGGACTTAGACGTCGAGCCGGCGTACCTCGAGGGCGTGGTCCTCGATGAACTTGCGGCGCGGCTCGACTTCTTCGCCCATGAGCACCGTGAACAACTGCTCCGCGGCGGAGCCCATGTCCCAGGTGACCTTGAGGAGCGTGCGACGCCCGTGGTCCATCGTGGTTTCCCACAACTGCGACGCGTCCATCTCGCCCAGACCCTTGAAGCGCTTGACCTCGAGACCGCGCCGGCCGATTTCCTTCAGGGACTCGAGGATCATCATCAGGTTCGCGGCCTCGACGACGCCGGACGTGGAAGCGTTCGGCGCGGTGCGGCCGCTCTCGGCGCGGACCTCGTCATCGGGGGTCGCCTGCGCGACTGCCGCGGCGGTGGTGAGCCACGCGAAGCGAGCGGGGAGCTTGGCGCCGGTGACGGCCTCGCCCTGAGCGCCCGCGAAGGAGACGGGGTTGACAGGGATGCCGAGGGAGGCGAGTTCGGCGAAGATGCGTTCGAGCTCGCGGTTCTCGTGCAGTTCGCGGATGGTGGCGAGCTCGCCGAGCCCGCCCTGGGCGTCAACCGCGACATCGCCGAGGCGGAGCTTGAGCGAGGTGACGAGTTCGTGGGCCTGAGCCTCACTCCATGCGGGGCGTTCGCCGCCGCGCCAGGTGACGCGGTGCGTGGGGAGGCGGTGCTGGCCTTCGGGGTCCCGCGTGCGCGATTCGAGGACGTTGACGAAGCGGACGCCGCGACGCTCGGCGATCTCAACGAGTTCGTGCATGCGGCGCAGGAGGTGGATGACGCGCTTGAGGTTCTGGCCCTCGATGCGAGCCTGCTCCTTGGCGTCGCCGCCGCGCTCGGTGACTCCGGAGAGATCGCGGATGCTGAGCGCGGCGTCTTCGAGGCCGATGTTGGTGAGGGCGTCTTCGAGGAGTCGCTCGTTGAGCACGTAGGAGATGGACTTGTTGCGGCCGCCCTTGGCGATCTGGTACAGGGGGGGCTGCGCGATGAAGATGTGGCCGCGCCGGATGAGTTCGGGCATCTGGCGGAAGAAGAACGTGAGCAACAGGGTGCGGATGTGGCTGCCGTCGACGTCGGCGTCGGTCATGATGACGACCTTGCCGTAGCGGAGCTTGCTGACGTCGAACTCCGCGCCGATGCCGACCTTGAGCGCGGCGATGAGCGTGCGGATTTCCTCGAACGCGAGCATGCGGTCGATGCGGGCCTTCTCGACGTTGAGGATCTTGCCCTTGAGCGGCAGGATCGCCTGCGTTTCGACGTCGCGACCCTGCGTCGCGGACCCGCCTGCGGAGTCACCTTCGACGATGTACAGCTCGCTCTCCTCGACGTTCTTGGTCTTGCAGTCGCGGAGCTTGTGGGGCATGGAGCCCGAGTCGAGCGCACTCTTGCGGCGGGTGAGTTCGCGGGCCTTTCGTGCGGCCTCGCGGGCCTGGGCCGCCACGATGCCCTTGATGCACAGCCGCTTGGCCTCCGCGGGGTGCTCCTCAAGCCACGTTTCGAGCCCTTCGGTCACCGCGGCGGCGACGAACGATTCGATTTCGGGGTTGAGGAGCTTCTCCTTGGGCTGGTTGTTGAACGTCGGGTTCGGGAGCTTCACGCTCACCACGGCGATCAGGCCTTCGCGGAGGTCCTCGCCGGTGGGCACGGGGTCCTTGTCCTTGATGATCCCCTGCTTCTTCGCGTAGCCGTTGAGGGTTCGCGTGAGGGCGACCTTGAAGCCCTGCCCGTGGGTTCCGCCGTCGACGTTGTTGATGTTGTTGGCGAACGTGAGGACGGATTCGTTGTATCCGTCGTGGTACTGGAGCGAAACCTCGCACACGAGGGCCTCGGCGGCGTTCTCGCTGCGGGTGTAGACCGGCGCGCTCACGGGGTTCTTGCCCGTCATGAGGTGCTGCACGTACTCGAGGAGCCCGTTGGTGGCGCGGAAGATCTCGCTGCGCACCTTGCCGTCAGGGCCGACGCGCTCATCGGTAAAGACAAGCGTCACGCCCGGGTTGAGGAACGCGAGCTCGCGGAGGCGGTTTGCGAGCGTGTTGTAATCGAAGGTGGTGTCCGGGAAGATCGTGGGATCGGGGCGGAAGGTCACCGTCGTGCCGCGCGTGCGCTCGGCGTTGGCGGGGATCGGGCCGATCACCGCGAGCTGGCGTGTGACGCGACCACGCTCGAAGCCGATGGAGAAGACCTTGCCGTCGCGGTAGACCTCGCAATCGAGGTACTCGCTCAGCGCGTTCACGCACGAGACGCCCACGCCGTGGAGGCCGCCGGAGACCTTGTACGCGGAACCTTCCTGCTGAAACTTGCCGCCGGCGTGCAGCTTCGTGAGGACGATCTCGATCGCGGGGCGACCGTGCAGATTCGGATCCTCGTGCTTCATGGGGTCCGTCGGGATGCCGCGACCGTCGTCGACGACGCAGCAGGAGCCGTCGGGCTGGATGGTGACGCGCACCTGCGAGGCGTGGCCGGCCATGGCCTCGTCGATGCAGTTGTCGACGACTTCGTACACGAGGTGGTGGAGGGCGTTCAGGCCCGTGCCGCCGATGTACATGCCGGGACGCTTGCGGACGGCGTCGAGACCTTCGAGAACCTGGATCTGATCTGCGCCGTAGGCCGTGGTGACTTCGCCCGGTGGACGGTGGGCCGCCCCCTCCGCGTCAACGTCCAGGCTTACCACCGGATGCGTGTTTCCTGCGGTCGAGGCTGGTGCTTTCGTGTCGGCCATGCGTCCTCAGTCTTCGGTTCGGGTCACGCCGCCCCTTCTGGAGGCCGGTTCCATCCGGTCTCCCCGCCCGGGCGCGCGTCGAGGATCATAGCTCGCACGCCGCTTCCCCGCCCCCCAAAGCCCCCCGATTGGTCGGAGAAAATGGGCCCGTTTCGCATTTCGTTCGCCACCCCTTCACGGGCCCGCGTCCCTTGCCTTGAGCGGGGGCGACCAAGGGCCCGAGCCGCCGTCCCCTGAAACGCTTCGCCGACCTCTTCGTATCATCCAAACTCCGAACAAAGTTCGACTTTGGAGCCCGATGGAACCCCCTCTCCCCAAGCCCCCTTCTCCCGATCACAACGCCGTTCACGCGGCGATGGAACTCGATGAGAAGACCCCCGTCTGGTACGGGGCCAACATCTTCGGCCCGCTCGGTTTGCTCGGGCTCTCCGGCGTCGTTGCCGAGCCGATCGTCTTTGCCCTGCGGGCCTTCGGGACTCCGTGGTGGCTCGCCATCGGCCTCGTCGTCGCGGTATTCCTCGCCGTTCTGTGGTGGACCCTCCGCAACTGGCGACGCCGCAAGCAAGTCGCCGCGTGGGCCCGCAACCCCGGCGGGTACATGAGCGACCCCGCGTACCGCCTGCGACTGATCGGCCCCGGTGAGCAGAACCTCAAGGTCCTCGCCGACCTCGAGATCGACGAAGCCTTCGAGCCTCTCGTCCGCCGCTCGTGGTCCGACCACCAGTTCGTGCTCAGCAAACCCACCGCTCCCTACCTCTCACCCGCGCCCGCCCCTGATCGCGCGTACAAGCTGGCCATAAGTTCCCTAGTCATCATCGCCATTCTCGCCGGGGCGGTCATGCTCCGGATCAACGGCCTCAGCTTTCAGAGGACCCCGTTCCCGCAGTACCACGAGTTCCTGGGCGCCGCGGCGTTCGCCGCGCTGGTTCACGGATGGCTCAGCCCCGCGTTCCTGCGTCTCTCGCCGGGCCGTCTTGACGTGATCCAGTGGCGGCCCTTCCGCCCCGGGCACACGACCTGCAGTTCGTACGACCTCAAGCGATGCCGGATCATCGTGGTCATCGGCGCACATGCCGCGCGAATCGAAGATCCCGACGACGCCACCAAGCCGGTGCTGTGCATCCGGTGGGCGTTCAACACGGTGGACTCGTACGACTGGCCGACAATGCTGCTTCGAGCGGCGAGGACGAAGTACGAAACCCCGGCGCTCCCGCCGGATCACCTGGTTGGTTGATCGCGTCGCTCGTCAGTTCTGCACGCGGACGACGCTGACCTGCTCGGAGAGGAACTCCCAGATCATCGCGATATCCGCGTCGCCCATGCGGACGCAGCCCATGGACTTCTGCTGACCGATCGAGGCCGGATCGATCGTGCCGTGCAGGCCGAAGCCCACGTGCACCGATGCCGCGCCCTGTCCGGTCCAGCCGAGCCAGTATTCGCCGATGGGGTTCTTGGGGTCGTTGGCCTCGAAGTACTCGCCCGTGCGGGGGTTCTTCCAGGAGGGGTTCTTCATGCGGTTCTTGATGGTGAAGGTGCCGACGGGAGTGCCGTTGCCCTCGCCGAGCCCGACGGTGAAGGACTTCACGAAGATCCAGTTCTCGGGATCGTCGGGGCTGCCCCAGAAGAGGTCGAGGCGGTAATCACTCTTGGAGACCACCGCGTGGAAGGGGCCGCGGACGAGCTTGAGCTTCTGGCCGATCTTGAGCGCGCCGGGGTCGCTGATGCCGTTGACCCGCATGATGAGTTCCCAGCGGGTGAGGAGGTCGCGGCGGCGGGAGATCTTCTCGAGCGCGTCTCCCGAGACCACCGTGTACTGCTCGGCCATCGGGTCGCCCGCGGTGATCTTCTTCGAGAAGACCAGGTCCTCGTTGATCTTCGCGAGCTTCTCTCGCACCGGCGGGAGGTCGCTCTTCACCGAATCAGGGTGCAAGAGGGCCTTGCTCAGCAGAGCGCGGGCCTCCACCAGTTTGCCCGCGGCCAGCGCACGCTCGCCAGACTCCACGAGGGAACGCACCGCGCTCGACGACTCGCTCGCCGGGAGCACGCTCCCCGGTGCCGCGCCGGGATTCGCGCCGTTTGCACCGGGCGTGGTGCCCGTGTTGGTACCGGTGGGCGTGCCCGCTCCGGAGGTGCCGGCGGGCGTCGGGCTCGGCGTGGGCTGAGTCGGGTCCTTGGTGACGTCGACCGGCGTGGGCTTGGGCGCATCCGGGAGGGACGTCTGTTGCGTGCCCTGCTGGACGACCGGCTGAGGCTTGATGGCTTCCGACAAGGGGCCGCTGGTGCCAGCGGGGGTCTTGCCCGTTCCAGCGGGCGTGCCTCCGGTCACTTCCTTGGGGTTTTCTTCCTTCGGCGCGTCGGGTTGAGCGCCCTGCTTGGGCTTGCCCATGAAGTGGATCGCGCCCCACACCAGGCCGACCGCGGCCACGGCGACGATTGCGCCGCCGATGATCTTGCCGCCACCGGCGGTGGCCGGCTTGCGAGAGCCCTGACGAGCGGTTTCGGTCGAACGATCCATCTGCGAAGGCAAAGCCATGTGTGAATCCCTTCCCTGCGTTCGCCCCGTTCCATCGGGGCTCTTATCCCTGTGTCGCCCGTCCTCGGGCGTCTTCGATCATTCTCAATCCCGCGTCGGTGGCGACGGCGTGCACCGCCACGTCCCAGCTGCTCCTAGGCACCGCCACGACGACCTGTTCCTCGATCCCCACGCCGAGGAACCGCGTTTCGGGCGGGAGCTCGGCGAGAAACCGATCATAGAACCCCCCGCCCCGCCCCAGCCGTCCGCCACCCCCGTCAAACGCCAATCCGGGCACCAGAACCAGCGAAATCTCGCCCCGCACCGCCTCCCGCGCCCCCTCCCCGGGTTGCCTGATCCCCATCCGTCCGGTCTCCAGCCCGTCCTCCCACCGTTCGACCGCCGCCGCGACCATCCGGCGGGTCGCGAAGTCCACACGGGGACAGAACACCCGCTTCCCCTGCGACAGCGCGAGCGGGCCCAGCGGGTCGAGCCGGACTTCTCGCGGCATCGAGCCGTACAGCATGACCCCGCTCGCGTCACGCCACCAGTCATGTCCCGCCACCCGTTCGCAGATCGACAGCGAGGCCTGTTCCCAGCGCGCACCGTCCACACCCAGAAGCCGCGCGTTCATGTCGCGGCGGAGGGCAGCTTTCTGTTCGGCCGTGTTCACATTCGTTCCTGCCGGGCGCGGCGGAGTGCATCGAGCTGCGCCTGCATCTGTTTTTCGGCTCCCCGGTCGGTCGGGCGGTAGTAGGTTTTGTCGACTCCGAGGTAGTCCTGACCACTGATGGCGTTGGCTTTGTCGTGGCTGTACTCGTACGCCTGACCCTTGCCGAACCCCTGGACGCCACCGACGCTCCGCTCCGCGGCCTTTCGCACGTTGCCGTCCTTGAGGTACACGGGGACGGGGATCGTTCGCCCTTCGCGCACGTCGGCGAGGGCTTCGTCGATGGCGACGTACGAGGCGTTGCTCTTGGGCGCGAGGGCGAGGTACGTGGTGCACTGGGCGAGGGTGATGCGGGCCTCGGGCATGCCGATGCGTTCGACCAGTTCCCAGCACGCGCCCGCGACCATGATCCCGCGCGGGTCGGCGTTGCCGATGTCCTCACTCGCGAGAATCGCCAGACGGCGCGCGATGAACCGGGGATCTTCGCCGGCGTCGATCATCCGTGCGAGCCAGTACAGCGCGGCATCGGGGTCGCTGCCCCGGACGCTCTTGATGAACGCGGAGATCGTGTCGTAGTGGTCGTCGCCCGAGCCCGCGTACACGGCGGCTTTCTGCTGGATCGAGTCTTCCGCGACCTGGCGGTCGATGACGATCGGGTGCTCGGCGGTGCCGGCTTCGCGCCCGGCCTCCACGGCGTCGCGTCGAGCGCTGAGCACGGCGACTTCCATCGCGGTGAGTGCGCGGCGGGCGTCGCCGTCGCACTTGACGGCCCACACGGCGAGGCCTTCGTCGCTCGCCTGGATGTTGAGCAGCCCGTAGCCACGCTCCTTGTCGCCGATGGCGCGACGGAGCACCGCGGTGACCTGCGCGATGGTGAGCGGTTCGAGCCGGAAGAGCGTGCTGCGGCTGACGAGCGCGCTGTTCACGGAGAAGAGCGGGTTCTCGGTGGTTGCGCCCACGAGCGTGATGATCCCGCGTTCGACATCGGCGAGCAGCACGTCCTGCTGGCTCTTGCTGAAGCGGTGGATCTCGTCGAGGAAGAGGATGGTGCGCTGCTTGCTGACCTCCAGCCGGTGCGCGGCCCCGTCCACGATCTCGCGGATCCGCTTGACGCCCACGAGCGCGGCGTTCTCGGATTCAAAGTGCCGCTTCGTGTACCCGGCGATCAGTTCCGCCAGGGTGGTCTTCCCGGTCCCGGGGGGGCCGTGCAGGATGAGGCTGGTGATGGCGTCGGCCTTGAGCATCCGTCGGAGGAGCTTGCCCTCCCCCAGCAGGTGTTCCTGCCCCTGGACCTCGTCGAGCGTCTTGGGGCGCATCCGCACCGCCAGCGGTTCCGCCTCTTTCCGCCGCTCCGCCCGGGATGTCGCCCAGAGATCTGCCATGACGACAGGGTAGTGCGGGCGGATTTCGTCCGGTTGCCACCTACCCTCACCCCCAATGACAATCGCCCTCCTCGTCCTCGCATGGTCTGTCTGGGTGGTGGTGGCCAACGTGATCCTCACCAACCCGCGTGGCGACGTCATCACCGGCGTCCTCTACCACATCGCACGCGCGTACGGGCTGATCTTCCACCGGGCCAAGGCCACGGGGTTGGAGCACATCCCGTACTCCCGTACGCCCGGGCCGCTCATTGTCGTCGCGAACCACACCGCCGGCGTCGATCCGCTGCTCGTTCAGTCGTTCATCCGGTTCGAGCCCCGGTGGATGATGGGCAAGGACATGATGGACCCCGCACTCGACGCCCTGTGGAACCACGTGGCCATCATCCCGGTCTTCCGCGACGGCCGGGACCGCGCCTCGGCTCGCGAGGCCATCCTGCACCTCAACGCCGGCGGTGTGCTCGGCGTCTTCCCCGAGGGCGGGATCGAATCACCACCGCACACGCTGCGGCCCTTCCTCCCCGGCGTCGGCCTCATCGTCGCCCGCAGTGGTGCGCCCGTGCTCCCGGTCTTTATCACCGGCACGCCCTTCTCTGAGTCCATCTTCGGCAGCTTCACCAAGCGCGGCAACGCCGTGCTGGTCTTCGGCCCCATCATGCGATTCCCCGGCATGTCCGCGTCGCAGGTCAACGCCGCGCTCGAGGAGTGGTACGCGAAGATCAGCGGCTGGCCCAAGGTCGACCAGACCCTCTGGGAAAAAGCCGCCGCCGAAGCCTGAGCGGTCTCAACCGGCCTTCTTCTTCAGCAACGCGTCCAGCCGCTGCTTGTGGATCTCGCGGTCGGGCTCGATCGCGATGAGGGCTCGGATGTGGCGTTCCGCTCCGGCAAGGTCGCCGCCGCGGAGGCAGATCGTCGCCGCGAACTCGCGGGTCCGCGCGTCGTAGGGGGAGATCTGCGTCGCGCGAGCCGCCTTCGCGAGCGCGCGATCCATGTCGCTCAGGGCCGCGTACCGCTTCGCCAACTCCACCGCGTACGTGGGCGAGGCCTGCTCCCGGATGTCGAGGTACTCCAGGTGCGGGATCGCCGCTTCCGGCCCCGCTCCCGGGATCTTTCCGTCCAGGTAGAACTTCGCCAGCGTCTGGTGCGGCAGCGGATCAACCGGGCGTGCCGCGGCGTACTCGGTGAGCAGCGGCACGAGCTTCGCCTCGTGGCCTTCGCCACCGGCCTTGAGCGCTCGCTGCACCTTCAGCCGCAGCAGGTCGGGGTGGCCGGGGTATGAGCCCAGCAACTCCTCGATCGCCGCGTCTTCGAGGGCTTCGCTGTCGGTCTTGCGTTCTTCGAGGATCTCACGCAGCGAGGGCACGCCGGCCTTGGTCTTCATGCCCCAGGCGATGAGCTGGTCGCCCGCCCAGGCCTTGAAATCCCGCAGGAAATCCTCGCGCGAGATCTTCAGCACCGTGCCGAAGGCGTTCTCCTCGCTGGTCCCCTTCGCGTAGAGGTCCATCAGGTCCAGCACGGCCCGCGGGCCCCAGCGCTCGATGATGTACTCGTACATCCAGTGGCCCTGCGCGTACGCCAGCGCGCGATCGGTCTGCCGCTTCGGACGCGCGAACGCGAGGTTGATCGAGCCGAAATCAAAGAGCGTGTCGGTGTCGTAGGACTGACGCAGCAGCATCGCGGTCTGGAAGTCCCGCGGCGCGTCCTCGAGGTACACCGCGCCCGCTTCCGTGAACCAGTGCGGCAGCCGGTTCTTCGTCCGCGACAGCGTCACCGTGTGCGTGAACTCGTGCTGCACCACGCGGACCCAGTCGTAGATCCCCATCGGGTGCCCCGCGCCCACCGCCGGCCGCTCCATCGCGATCACCGGCCCCGTCGCCGCCGCGATCGTGTGGATCCCCGTCATCCCCGTGATGCGCACCGCGAACCAGCGGTGGTTCGGGTACAGCTCGACAACGGTCTTCCCCGCGGGTTTGTGGTCGATGCCCCCGGCTTCGGAACCGGTGACGCGGAGGTAGATCTTCTCCAGTGGCCCGAGCATCTCCGCCGCCACGATCTCGTCGATGCCCGGCTTGCACCGCACGATGAAATGCTCGCTCTCGAACGATCGGAAGGTCTTGAGCTCTTCGAGCAACGTGCGGCTGTTCTCCGCGCGCTTGTTGAACGTGTCCAGCTTCGCCGCCGCGTTGAGCGCGCGTTCCGCTTCGTCCAGTCGGCCCGCCTGCAACTCCGAAAGCCCGAGCTCAACCAGCGGCTCGATCCACCCCGGGGCGCGCTCCGCCGCTCGCTTCAGGTACTCGGCCGCCTCGTCGTACTGACGGGCCTCGGCCATAGCGTTGCCCACCGCCAGCAGCGCGTCCGCGCTCCCGGGCGAGAGCGCGTCAAACGCCTTCAGCTCCGCCTCCACCTTCTCGAAGTCGAACGTCCCCGCGATCGCGGCGCACATCGCCGCCCGCAACCCCCGGTGGTTCGGGTACTGCGCGAGCGCGGGCTCCAGGGCCGCTTTCGCCTCCGCCCAGCGCGACTGCCGGATCTCCGCGCGGCAGCGGATGATCGCCGCCCCGGGGCTCAGCGCGGGCGCCGCGAGTGCGTCCAGTCTCGCCGCGACCTGCCGTGCGCCGTCGATGTTCAGGCTGTTCACCATCACATCGCCAAAGAGCTCCCACGTGTGCGCGTTCCGCGGGTTGAGCTTCAGCGATTCCTCGAGCGCCTTGCCCGCGTCCGGGTAGTTGTTTTTCGCGAAGAGAATCTCCGCCTCCGCGAGGCACGCGCCCCACGACAGCGGCTCGATCTGCGTCCTGATCCGCCCCAACTCCTGCACCAGCGACTGGTACTCGCCGCTGCTGGGGCTCTTGGGCCCCTTCACACGCAGACTGATCAACGCCGCGCGAACGCAGTCGATGATCGTGTCCGGATCCCCCTCCGAGCCCGCGGCCAGCCTCGTCACCAGCGGTTCCGCCGCCGCCGCGGCCTCTTCGTACCGCCCAAGATCGAGCAGCGTCTGGGCCCGCGCCACAATCCCTCGCGAGGATTCCACGCCCTCGACCAGCGCGAGCGCCTTGTCGGGCTCGCCCCGCCCGATCGCGGCCCACGCCCGCAGTTCCGGTGCGACCTCCGCGTTCTCGAACTCGGCATCCGTGTAGCACCCACGCGTGAGCGCCGCCATCGCCGTACGCCGCGCGTCCGTCAGGTGCTCCGCGTCCCACAACCCGTGCCGCACCGCGAGCTCAGCCCGCTCGTCGTCGTTCAGGTAGTCCGCCGACATCAGCGTCAGCAGCGCGGCCGACGGCGCGGGCTCCGGATACGCCTGCTCCGCGCCATCCTGGGCGCTCGCGGCCTCTTCCGTGATGCGGGGCTGCTGCGCCCACACCGTCGCCGGTGCGCCCGCCAGCGCGAGGAGCATCAACCCAGTCAGCCAGACGCCCCGCTTGCCGATTGTGCTCACGCCTTACTTCTCCTGCCCACGCGCGCCGGGGCCGCGGGCCCTGATGTCAACCCGCCAGTCGTCGCCCGGTGGCGTCGTATCGAGGACCTTCGCGTCGATCTCCCCATTCATCGACACGTTCGTCAGCCGAACCAGGGAAATGTCCTCCGCACGGCTCACAGTCCGCGCCAGAATCGGCAGGTACCCCGCGCCGCCCGAGCCCTCGCCCTTCTCGACCCGCTTGTACCACAGCCGCACCTCGCGGAAATCTCGCGCTTCCTCCGTGCCGGGCTTGGGCACCAGGCGGATCTGCTGCGTGCCGCTCACGTGCTCGCGCAGCAGCTTGAACGGCGCATCGTCCTCGCCCTCCGGCGCGGTCAGGCCATCCTCGGCCGCGAGCAGCACCGCCGTGAACCGCGCGAGCGTCTCGTCCTTCCGCTGCCCGATCGGGATCGGCATCGGCCCCTCGCCGATCTTGAGCGGATCAAACTTCTGCCCGTCGCCCACGATCTGACGTTTGATGAACTGCTTCTGCGTCGGCAGCTTCTCCACCAGCCACTGGCCGTCGAAGATGTACACCTTCGGCTCGTTCTCCAGTCGCTCGCCGATCCGCAGCCGCTCGAAGTTCACCGCGAACTTCCGCACCCGGGCATCGCCCGTCCCCTTGTTGTCGCTGAAGTACAGCTTCCCCCACCGAACCTGCCGGTCGCCACCGATGTCGAACCGCTTGTCGTACATCACGTCGGCCGTCAGCGTGCGAAGCGATTCGTCCGCCTTCTCGAGTGCGCCCAGCAACTCTTCCGCGCCCTTGGTGTCCCCCTCGACCTTGGCCCCGTCGCCACCCTTCACCTTGATCTCCATCGGCACCGGCGGAGTCGTCTGAACCTCCGAGGGCTGCACCCCCGTCTCCTGCGCCAACACGCCCCCCGACATCCACGCCGCGCCAGCCGCCGCAACCAGCATCCACGTCTTGCTGAACATCACCGTGCTCCAGGTTCCCCGCATCTTCGCGTCGGCCGCCCTGACGTCCGGTCAGAAACGGGCCGATAAGGACGGCGGAACGGTATGTGGCCCCGGCCTTGGAGGCCGGTCCAGCCCGGTTTGGTTCGACGGCCCCCGGGGCGTCGGGTTCCCGGTTTCCTCCCTCACGCCCCCCTCACCCACCCCCGCCATGGCACGACCCCGTCGCTTCAAGATCGGCACGACGTTCCTCATTGTCGCCGTGGTGATCTTCTACATCCGTAACCGCGACGCCCTCCGCACCATGCTCGCGCCCCGTCAGCCCTCGTCATCCACTCCCGTTTCATCCCCCGGCCCCGCCCCCAGCCCGCCCCCGGCCGACGTCAAGTAGTCCCGCAGCAGCACCGCCGCCGCCAGGGCGTCCCGCTTCCCCTTCTTGTCTTTGTGCGTCATCCCCGAGCGGGCCATGTTCCAATCCGCCTCCACGCTCGTCAGGCGCTCGTCCTGAAAGTGCACCGGCATCCCCGTCGCCGCACCCAGCCGCGCGGCAAACGCCCGCACCAGTTTCGCCCGCTGCCCCTCGCTCCCGTCCATGTTCAGCGGGAGCCCAACGACCAGCTCCGATCCCCGCAGGCCGACGTGCTCCTTCGCCGCCGCCACGATCGCGCGCAGCAGGTCCTCCCCGCCGTTTGTTCCGATGGAAACCTCGATCACCTCGACCGGGCTCGCGATCCGCGTCACCGCGTCACCGACCGCGATGCCCGTCCGCTTGTCCCCGAGATCAACCGCCATGTATCGCATCGTGGATGCAGTGGGGGCCCGTCCGCCCGCACGCCCTTCCTCAGGTCAGCTTCTCGTCCAGCTTCGCGTGCAGCAGCTTCAGCTCTTCCGCCTTCGCCCGCGGCATCACCAGCGTCGCATCCGGCGTGTGCACAACGATCAGATCCTCACACCCGAGCACCGCCACCGTGTGACCCGGCTGCGCGTTCACGACCAGGCTCTGGCGCGCGTTCACGAGGATGCTCGTCCCCTCGCCCGCCACCCCGTTGCCCGCGCGATCCGTCGCGACGGTCTCGGCGAAGCTCGGCCAACTCCCGACATCCAGCCACTTGAGGTCCATCTGCACCGTGCAGACGGAGAAGCGGTCGTCCTTCTTGGTCGACTTCCCACCCTCGCTCACCGCCTCGCGCGCGGCCGGTTCCATCACGGCGTAGTCCACGCTGATCTTCGGGAGCGTCGGGTAGATCTCCTCCAGCACCGCCTTGGACTTCTTCGTTCCCCAGGCCTTCTGGATCTTCATGATCCCGTCGTAGCTCTCGGGCTTGAATCGCTTGAGCGCCTCGAGGAAACTCGTCGCCTTCCACACGAACATCCCCGAGTTCCACGCGAAATCGCCGCTCTCGACGTACACCTGCGCGCGGGCCTGATCCGGCTTCTCCACGAATCGGGCAACGTGGTACGCGCCCTCTTTCGCGCCGTCGATCGCCGCGCTCTTGCCCTCGCGCTTGTCGCGGATGGGCGTGCCCCGTTCGATGTAGCCAAACCCGGTCGCCGGGTACGTGGGCTTGATCGAGAACGTCACGAACCGGTGCGGATCCGCCTCGACCAGCCGGAACCCAAGGTCCATCCGCTCGCGGAACTGCGCCTCCGGCTCGATCAGATGATCCGCCGTGAGCACCGCGAACACCGCGTTCTCGTCTTCCTTCGCCAACACCGCCGCCGTGAACCCGATCGCGTTCACCGTGTCGCGGCCTGCGGGCTCGCCCAGGATCTGCGCGTCCGCGAGCGATGGGATCTGCTCCGAGATGATCGGGCGATACGACTCCGCCGTGCACACGTACCGCCGCTCGGGCGCGATCAGCCCCTCCAGCCGCAGCATCGCCATTTCCAGCAGACTCCGGCGGGCCTTCTCACCCGGCCGCTCGATGAACTGCAGCAACTGCTTCGGCTTGTTGCGCCGACTCATCGGCCACAGCCGAGTCCCAGCCCCTCCCGCCATGATCATCGCGTAACGCATACCGCTCCAAGAGTACCCAATCCCCGGATCCGCCGTTCACGCCCGCTAGACGCCCCTCGCCGCGAAGACCTGCGACACGATCTCATCGGCTGTCGCCGCATCGGCCTTCGGTCCGCCTTTGCGGGCCCGCCAGCGCTCCACGAGCCCCTCGGCGTCCCCCCGCGTCTCACCCAGTTGCACCAGCACCTCGACCGCCTCTTCCTCGCCAGCGCTCCGGCCCCCTGTCCGCGCAGGAACGACCACCACCGGCGCTCCACCGATCCCAGCCACGATCCCGTGCTCGATGTACTTCTCCACCTTCCCGGTCAACTCGGCGATCACCGTCTCGGCCATCCGCTTGCCGATCTCCGGCAGTTTCGTGAGGCCTTTGGCGTCCTTGGCCCCGATCATCCCGGCGATCTCGCCGGGACGTAGAGCCATGGCCCGCAGGGCTTTGCGGTTGCCGATCCCCTTAACCGTCGTGAACAGCTCAAAGAACGCCCGGTCCGTCGCTCGCTCGAACCCGATCAGCCTCGGGATGAAACTCGTCCCCTGCCCCTGCCCCTCCAGATACGCCAGCGTCGTCAGCGTCACCTGTTGCCCAACCCGTCCGCCGAGCTCCCCCGCCAGATACGCCGGCAGCAGGACCTCGATCGCGATCGCCTCCATCAGGCGCAGCACCGCAGACGCTTCTCCGACCGACTCGAGTTTCCCGGTGATGGATGTGATCATCGAATAAAAACCTTACAGCATCTCGGACCATTTCGCAACCCGGCCCCCTTCCTTTATCCCGGTACCTCCTGCGACCGATAAACAGGGTAGCCGGTGTCACCGAGACGCCCGGCGTCCACGCGCCCCGAGGAGCCCTCCGTGCCCGACGCGATCACCGACCAGCCCCGCCTCTGGACCCGTGCCGTTCTCATCGGAA
>JBIKMF010000350.1:0-4449 GCA_044359425.1 Phycisphaerales bacterium | reverse complement strand
AGCTCGAGCTTGAGCACCGCCGACAGGCCAAAGTGCGACAACGCATGCGCCGACGCTCGCTCGCCCATCGTGATGCGCTCGCACTCGTTCTCGAGCAAGCCTCTGATCGCGTCGGCGAACGCCTCGGGTTCGGCTTCGGCCACGACGCCCGTCAGGCCGCCCTCCACGACGCAACCAAGACCCGGCGACGGCGCGACGACCACGGCCGCCCCCGTCGCCATTGCTTCGATCACGGTCTTGGGGTGTCCTTCGAGCTCGGAGGCCTGGGCGTACACACTCGTTCCGGCCATTCGGCGCAGCAGTTCCTCGTGCGGCAGCCTCGCCTCGAACCGAACGGGCGCATTGAGCTCCGTCGCGAGCGTGCGCAACGCCGCGGCTTCGGGCCCTGCGCCGACGACATCGAGCCGCTGGAACAGCCTGCACTTCTTTGCGAGAATCGCCGCGCACCTGATCAGCACGTCGACGCGCTTTCGCTTCACGAGTTGACCGGCGTAGAGCACCGTGCCCGGCTCGCGCGCAACCGCCGAAGTCGCGGAATCCACGATCACGTAGTTCGGGATCAGCCGCATCGCCGCGGCATCGAGGCCGTGCGCATCCCGCAGACCGTCGGTCATCTCGCGCGTGGTCCCGACGACCACGTGCGCTGCGCGGCAGAGCCGTCGCTCGCGCGCAACCGCGTCGCGTGCCGCCGCGGAGTGTTCCCCGCTGGCGTGGGAAACAAAGTGCGACCACCAATAGCCACCCCTGGCGATCAGCGCGGTCGGCAGCCCTGCGCGGCGGAGTTCCGCGGCAACGTCCACCGCGAGGTCGTTCGCCACCATCTGGTTCGTCTTGACGATGGTCGGTACCAACTCGCACGCGGCCGCGACACGCTCTGGAATCGATGCCGCGAACTCCTCCGGGCTCAGTCGGCGATCGTTGCAGACGAGCATGACGCGTGCGTGGTCGTCCGGTCGGAGCACCGAGTCGAGCACCGCGCGGTCCGAGGCGTCGCCGTAGCTCACGACGACCAGCCGCCGGTAGTCGGGTCGCTCGAGCAATCTGGCGTAGATCGCCCACTCTCTGCCGAGCATCCCCGAGTCTTGCCAGTGCACAAGCGACACGCTCGGCGTGAAGAGCAGCACGAGTTGTCGGTGTTGGCCGGGCATGGTGAACCCTCGTTTATCGGCATGCGCCCGCGCAGTGGCACGAGAGGATGACGCCCCCAAGCCGCATTTTCCGCACCGTTCGGCCTTCGCTCGGTACTTGGTCCGAGTGCTGACTGCCGATGAACTCGGCGTGCCGCTCGTCACCGTACTTCTACCCGTGCTGGATGCTCCCGACACCCTTGTGCGGGCCGCGGAGTGCATCACAAGCCAGACGCTCGAGGACCTGGAGCTCCTCATCATCCTGAACGGGAGCTCGGCCCCCACGCGCGACCTGGGGGCAACCCTCGCCGCACGCGACCCGCGGGTCCGCACGCTGCACCTCGCCAATCCGAATCTCGCCGCCGCGCTGAACACCGGGCTTCACGCCGCGGCGTCCGGTCTGATCGCGCGAATGGACGCCGATGATGAGTGTCCGCCGCACCGGCTGCGTGCGCAGGTCGATCTGCTCGCCGAACACCCGACCGCGGCGGCGGCGGCGTGCGATTGGGAGGTTCGCGATCCCTCTGGCCGACTGATGGCGACGAACCGCCCGCCCCGCACGGCCGACGAAGGGTGCTGGCGGCTGTTGCTCGGGAATCCGTACGCGCACGGCTCGATGATGATGCGCGCGGGTCGCGTGCTCGAAGGCGGCGGGTACGACACGCGATTGGCGCGCGCGCAGGATCTGGACCTCTGGCTGCGGTTGCGCGAGCATGGCGGTGTTGTCACCGCGCCGCAGACGCTCTACACGCATCACCTGCGCACAACCGAGACATACGCCTCTTCGCGGGGTCAGGCCGACGCCGCCGCCGCAATCTTGCTGAAAGCGTGGGCGACGCTTCCGCAGGGAGATCGCTCCGAGCTCACGCCGCTGCTCGCGGACGTCATGTTTGCGTCGGGCGGCGGGCAATCGAGCATCCGCGCGATCGAGGATCACCTCACGGCCCGGGGCCCGTCTCGCGAGGGATTGCTCGCGTACTTGTGGGCGCAGCGGCACCTGCCTCCGACATCTCGCCGCGCCGCGGAAATCTCGCGCCGCACGCACGCGCGGCGGGTGCTGTCGCTGCTGGGCGATGGCCCGCTGTGGCTGTACGGCGCGGGTTCGCACACGACATGGCTCCTCGATGCAGTGCCCGAGCTGCGATCACGAGTTTCGGGGATCGTCGACGATCACGCGCAGTGGCACTCCGTCGCGGGCTTCATCGTCGGCGCACCCGAGTCGATCCCGAGCGGCTCGCGTGTGCTGCTGTCCAGTGATTCAGCGGAAGATGCGTTGTGGCAACGGGCGCAGTCGTTGATCGCCCGAGGCGTCAGCGTTCACCGGCTGTACGCGGACGATTCCGGCTGCTGAATCGCGTACAACCCGCGAACGACGCGATTGCCCGCGAACGTCGCCGCTTTCGCCAGCATTCCTCGCTCGTGCTCGTCGCTCGAAACCACGACCGATCGGACATCGTCGCCCAGTGCCGCGGGGGGAACGATCGGGAGTCCGATGCATGTTGGGGCCGACGGCGCGTCGTCGATGATCTGCACGACCTCGGGGAACTCGTGAACCACGCTCGCTACCTTGCGCGTGTGGGCACCGGCCCCGTACAGCGCAACGAAGCCGCCCACTTCCGCGCGGAGGGATCGCAGCACATCCCGCATGCGACGCTCCGCGGGGCTCTCGATGATCGGTATCTCGAACCAATCGCCCGGACGACTACCGCCCGTTACGCCACCGATCCTCCCCCACCACTGCCAGAGTTCTTCCGCATCCGCCTTCGTCGCGCCTTCGACGCCGCTGAGTGCGCGTTTGATCCGCATCCACACGACCGACTCGTCGCTCGCCGTCGCGCCGTCGTTCATCGCCGCATCGATCAACGCGTCGTACGCACGGCCCACGACCCGGACATCGAAGACGCGCTCTGCGATCTCCCGCGCCGATCGACCCATTCGTGCCAGCCGCGACCGGTCGCGGGCCAGACGCGCGAGGCCCCCCGCCATCGCCGCCATATCGCCCGTCGGGAACACCAGTCCCGCAGTGCATCCCTCACGTTCGACCAGCTCCGCGGCACCGCCACACCCGGCGGTCAGCGCCGCCGGCCTTCCGCGTGCGAAGGCCTCCATCACGATGTTCGGCATGCCCTCCGACTCGCTGACCAGCACGACCATATCGTGCGCGGAAACCAGAGCGGGCATATCTGCAAGCGGCACGGCCCCCGGCATGCGAACGATCCCGCTCGCGATCTCGGCGGCGAGCTCGCTTCGCACGTGCGTTTCCGCGGGCCCCGTGCCGGCGATCGTCAGTTCGAAGCAGACTCCCAACGCGTGAAGCTCTCGAACGAGGTGGACGAGATCGTCGGTGCGTTTGACCATGCGCTCGATGCGCCCCGCGTAGAGAAGCTTGAACGCGGGAGAATCCCGCGCAATCATCGGTGGATCGTGCGGCAACTCCGTGCACGCCCACACCGGTTCAGAGGGCTCCGCCACGCGCGAGGCGTGTTCGCGTGCGGTGCGCAGCGCGTGCCGCGTCGCGCTCCCCGAGACAGCCGCCCAACTATCCGCGAGTTCGAGACACCGCGCGACCAGGTCCTCGCCGTCGAGGTGATCCGAATGGATCCACCCCGCCGTTCGCACGCCCCGGTGGCGGAGGAACGCCGCGGCCGCGAACGCGACGGGAAGGTCATTGGGAACGACGACTGTCGCGTGAGACGCCATGATCGCCTCGGCGACACGGATGACCTGGGAGGCGACACGCTCGCCTTGATTCCACGCGATCGCGTCGAGACCGGGCGAACCGGCGAGGGGACTCTGGGACTTCATCTCCGCAGGATCGCCCGCTCCGATGATCGCGGGTCTCCACGGCCGCGGCAGGGTTGCGGCCCTCGCGCCAGCCGCGGCGACGCCGTTGACGCGGCTTGGACGGTAGAACGCGAGCACGCGGGGTTCGTTCATGGCAGCCGCTCGCCACTCGTGACCGTGACGCCGCGCCGGACCAACTCGATCATCCGCTCTCCGACCGTTCGGTGCGTGAACGCGCGGCGGACGTTGCCTGAGACAAGGTTCGACGCACTCTCGCGCCATCGTGGACTCTCGATGCTCCGCGAGAGCAGGTGCTCGAGTGAGGCTTGGTCGCGGAACGTCAGCAGCGAGAGATCTCCGAGCAACCGGTCGGCGTCGTGATCGTTGCCGAGCCAGGGCAAACTCGACATCAGGAGCGCGGCGCGATCGCGGTTGATCCAGATGAACTCCCCGTCGTGAGGCTCTCCGAGCCGTTGCCACAGGCTGATCAGCCGCATGGCCTCGGGGTGATCCACGACGCGGTAGCCCACTTCGTTCC
>JBIKMF010000351.1:0-4449 GCA_044359425.1 Phycisphaerales bacterium | reverse complement strand
ACCGTCTTGAGCCCCACGGTCATCACGATCCCGCCGAGCACCAGCCACCGGTTCTCCATCAGCACCCCCGGATCCACCGCGAGCCCCACCGTCGTGAAGAAAACGGCCATCAACAGGTCGCGGAGCGGCGCAATAAGCCCCGACAGCTGATACCGGTACGGCGTCGCCGCGAGCAGAAGCCCGCCGAGAAACGCCCCCATCTCCGGGCTGAATCCCAGGAACTTCGTTCCCACCGCCGCGACCATCGCCACAGCCATCGATACGACCAGCATCAACTCGCCGCTCGCCAGCTTCGCCACCCGCGCCAGCACGCGCGGCAGCAGGAACCGGCCCACCGCGACCATCAGCGTCACACCACCCAGCCCCTTCGCGGCGAGCACCGGCAACGCCAGCCACAACGGCATGCCGATCGCCCACGGATCCGGGCCGGCCGTCGCGTTGGGCCCACCCGCCCACCGCGCCAGAGGCGGGATGAGCGCGAGCATCGCCACCGTGATGATGTCCTGCGCGATCGAGATTCCCAGTCCCACCCGCCCGTGCACGGCCTGCAGTTCCCGCCGCGCAGTAGCCACGCGCACAAACACTGCGGTCGAACTGATCGCCGCACCCATCGAGATCAGCAGCGCGGTCGGCACCTTCATCCCGACCGACACCAAGCCGATCCACGACAACGACACCACGGCGAGCGTCGAGATAATCCCGATCGCGAGAATGTGCACCATCCCGCGCCGAATCGCCCCCAAATCCAGGTGAAGACCAATCCCGAACATCAGCAGGATCACCGCCAGATCGCTGATCTGCGTCACACGCTCCGAATCGCCCACCAGCTTCAGCACGTGCGGCCCGATCAGCACGCCCGCGATCAGAAACCCCGGGATCGACTCCAGCTTCATCGAGCGAAACAACGCCGCGAACAGCCCCGACGCAACCAGGATCACGGTAATGTCCAGCGCGAACCCCGACATCGACGAGGCCAGCATCGTCAGCATGAACTCCCCCCACCTTCCCGCACCCATCGGTGCACCAGCACCGACAGCAGCGTCAAATCAGAAGGCGTAATCCCCTCCAGACGCCCCGCCTGCCCGAACGTCCGCGGCCTGAACTTCGACAACGCGAGCTTCGCTTCCGTCCGCAGGTTCGCGAACGCGTGGTAATCCACCGCCTCCGGGATCCGCCGGCCTTCCATCTCCGCGTGCCGCCGAACCTCCGCCCGCTGACGATCCAGGTACACCTCGTACCTCCGCTCCGCCACCACCGTCGCCCACACCCCGCGCTCCGCCACATTCGGCGCGCCCGGCTCACGCATCAACGCCGCTGTGACCTCGTCCGGATCCGTGTCGTGCGCCCGCAGTGCCTTGATCGCCGGCACTCCCCCCACCATCGCCCGCGCGATGAACTCCGTCACCGCGCGGATCGTCGCCGCACGCTCCGCGAAACGCTCGCGCCGCAACAGCCCCAACTCGTGCCCGCCCAGCATCCCCAACGACTCCGCAAGCGGCGTCAGTCGCTCCGGCGCATTGTCCGCACGCAGCAGCAACCTGTGCTCCGCGCGGCTTGTGAACATCCGATACGGCTCCACCGGCGTCTTCGTCACCAGATCATCCATCAGCACGCCGATGTACGCCTGATCGCGCCCCAGCACGACCTCGCCCTCTCCCCGCACCAGCCGCGCCGCGTTGATCCCCGCCACCAGCCCCTGCGCCCCCGCCTCTTCATACCCGCTCGTTCCGTTGATCTGCCCCGCGAGAAACAGCCCCGCAACCCGACGCGTCATCCCCGTCGGCAGAATCTGGTGCGGCCGCACCATGTCGTACTCAACCGCGTACCCGTACCTCAGGATCTCCGCACGCTCGCACCCCGGCATCGCGCGAACGATCGCGTCCTGCACATCCGCCGGCAGACTCGTCGAGACCCCGTTGCAGTAGATCCAGTCGTCCTCGAGACTCTCCGGCTCCAGAAACACCCCGTGCGTCTCGCGGTCCGCGAAGCGCACGACCTTGTCCTCGATCGACGGGCAATACCGCGGCCCGACCGACTCGATCTGCCCGCTGAACATCGGCGCGCGATGCAGGTTCGACCGGATGATCTCGTGCGTCGCCGCGCACGTCTGCGTCTGCCTGCATTCCACCTGACGCAACACCGGGAACGCCGCGACGCTCGGCGCACTCCCCACGACCCGCCCCATCCCGCTCAACTCGCTGAACGCCACCGGGTTCTCATCCCCGGGCTGCGCCACCAGCTCCTCCCATCGAATCGTCGACCGCCGCAGCCGCGGCGGCGTACCCGTCTTGAGCCTTCCCAACTCGAACCCGAGCGCCCGCAGACTCGCGGAAATCCCCACCGCCGCGTGCTCGCCGAACCGCCCGCCCTCGGTCTTGGCTTCACCCGTGTGCATCAGGCCGCGCATGAACGTGCCCGTCGTGAGCACCACCGCCCGCGCGCTCAGCCGCACCAGCTCCCCCATCGACCGCACCACCACACCGGCCACCGAGCCTTGCTCGACGACCAGTTCCTCCACGCTCCCCGCGACCACCGCGATCTCCGGACGCGACCCGATCAACGCCTGAACCGCCCGGGCGTACGCGTGCTTGTCGCACTGCGCCCGCGGCCCGTGGACCGCCGGCCCCTTGCTGGTATTGAGCATCCGGAACTGGATCCCGGTCGCGTCCGCCGCGAGGCCCATCACGCCCCCGAGCGCATCGATCTCCCGGACCAGTTGCCCCTTCGCCAGGCCCCCGATCGCCGGGTTGCACGACATCACCCCCACCTTGGAGGGGTCCGCCGTGACCAAGGCCACCGTGCCCACCCCGGGGAGTAGGTTCGCGCAGGCCCACGCCGCCTCTACCCCGGCATGGCCGCCGCCGATCACGATGACCCGATACGATTCTCCGTGCACGCGTTCATGGTATGGTCGCTTCCACGCCATCACCGCCTGCAACCGCGACCCCCGCTTGCCGAACGATGGACCGTTCGATCCCGCCCCCGTGCCATCAAGGAGCCGCACGATGCACCTTCACCGCTCGCGAAACCACAAGATCATCGCCGGAGTCTGCGGCGGCATCGCCGCGTGGCTCGGCTGGGACCCCACCCTCGTCCGAATCCTCTACATCCTCGCCTCCATCATCTCCGTCGGGTTCCCCGGCACCATCGCCTACATCATCCTCTGGGTCATCATGCCCGAGGAGAAGTAGCCCCGCCCCCGGATCCCTCCAAACGCCAAACTCCAAGGTGTCCGATGGCCTGCGACGCTCGTCGTTACGGGTCCCCCCTTGCTCAAAGGGAACCATCGGTAGACAATCCGAAGATCCACAGCCCCCACGGCCGCGGCGACGGAGGTCCCGATGTCACACGCACGCCTTGAACTCCTCGAACCCCGCACGCATCTGTCGGTCGATGCCACGTACGCGAACAGCTGGACCAACGGGCCGCACCTGTTCATCGCTGTCGAGTACGCGTCGGAATCAGGCATCGACACCGCGACGCTGGGCAACGCGGACGTCCTGGTCCGCCGCGCGGGGTCGGCCGAGTACTCGACGGAACTCGCGGGCGTGCAGCAGCTCGACGGCCTCAACCGTGTCCGCGCCACGTACCGCATGCGCGCCCCCGGCAACTGGTGGGACTCCGGCGACAACGGCGCGTACACGAGCGTCGTGCAGGCGGGCGAAGTCGGGGATCTGGGCGGCGCGGCAGTCGCACAGAGCGATCTGCACACGAACAACCTGTGGTTCCCGCGCGCGTTCGCGTCGATGGTCTCTTCGACGGTCACGGCGAGCACGTGGCTCATCAACGTTCGGTTCGCGGAGCTGACCGGAGGAAACCCCGCTGCGCTCGGGATCCGCGACGACAACCTCACGATCACAGGCCCGGATGGCGCGGCGTTCGCCTCGCGGCTCCACCAGGTCCAAGCTATCGACGGCGCGCTCGTGGCGACGTACAGCGTCGCGGCACCGGGCGTCGCATGGGACACCTTTGAGTCCGGTCGATACACCGTCAGGCTGCGAGGGGGCACATTCGGACTCTACTCCCTGAACCCAACACTGCTCAGTCACTCGGATCTGTGGTTCGGGGCACCTCGGGTCGAGCTGGTCGACGCCAACAACGACGGCGCGGCGATCTCCGTGCGAGTTCGCTACGAGTCCAGAGCGGCCATGAACCTCGCTTCATTCGACGACGCGGACCTCGTCGCGGTTGCGAGCGACGGCAGCGAGTACGCGATGGCGCGTGCCGCGGAGCTCGACGCGGTGGATGGCACCGGGTTCATCGCGGGATACCGCCTTCATGGTCCCGGCGGCGTCATCGCGGCTCTGCCCGCGGGCCGCTACCAGTTCGTGGTGAGAGGCGGGGAGGTCGAGGACGATACGGGGCAGGCCGCGCCGTTGCAGGCCGTCGGCGCGGTGTTTGTCGCCGGATCTTCTCCGCTTGCGGCCGTCGTGAGCGGGACGCCGGAAT
>JBIKMF010000349.1:0-4460 GCA_044359425.1 Phycisphaerales bacterium | reverse complement strand
AAGTAGACGGCCGCACGATCACGCCGTGAATGTCCGTCACGCCGTCACGCCCCTTCGCGACAAACCGCTCGGGCGGACGCCAACCGGCCGCGCGCAGGGCCGTGTCCTCGGCGCGGTCGAGCTCGGCGACCTTGCCGCCGTCGCTGGCCCGCCGCAGCTCGAGCACGGGCGGGTGATCCACGCGCGACCAGCGGTCGGTGTAGTACGCCCCGCCGGGTGCGAACTCGATCTCGTGCGTCCCATCGGCCTCCGTCAACCGCACAGGCTCGCCACCGTCGAGCGATACGCGGGCGAAATGCTCGTGGTACGGATCCTGCCCCGCCACACACCCGATCTCCAGCAGCATCGTGCGGGCCTGCTCGTCCAGATCCACGACCCGCCGCACGATCCACTCCCCGCTCGTGATCGCCCGCTTCACCGCGCCCGTCGCGCCGTCGATCAGGTACAGATGGTTCCACCCGCTGCGCTCCGACATCCACACGATCTCGCCGGTCGCGTCCAGCCGCCGATAAAAGAACTTCCCCGCGTAGTCGAAGAACGTCGGGCACTCCTCGTTCACCACCGCCGAAGCCTTCCCGTCCTTCGCGTCAACCCGGATCACCCGCATCACGCGGTGCCCACGTTCGTTGTACACAAACGTGAACCCCGCGCTGTCCGGCAGCCACTCAACCCGATCAATGCTCCACGGATTCGGGAAGAGCGCGCGATCAACCGGGATCTCCGTGCCATCCGCGCGGAACAGCCGCGGGATCGTGTACGGCACCTCGTCGCCCGGCTTCAGGTAGTCGTACCACTGCAGCTTCGGCTGCAGCTGGTCCCTCGGCGAGCTCTCGATGTAGTGCACGCGACGATCCCCGCCCGCGCGCCGCCACGACGCGACGAACGCGCTCGAATCCGGCGCCCACCAGACCTGATCCCCGAACCGCCACGTCGCGTCCGCGTCGCTCGTGATCGTGTGCTCCGTTCCATCCTGCCCCTTCAGCACAATGTTCCCCGCGCCATCGGCGGTCACCACACGATCGCCCTCGCGCGACGAACGTCCCCTCCCACGCCTGCGCTCCGGCTCCGCCTGCGCCGCCGGCTTCGCGATCGGCACCAGCCGCGGCTCGGACGCGCCTCGTACAAAGCCCACGTCCTCACCACCGCTCACCACCACCCACTCGTGCCCCGCGAACGTGTGCTGACGGTGCAGCCCGCCGGCCGGGATCGTGGCGTACTGCTTGCGGTTGCCCTCGCCGTCGATCCACAGCACCTCCGCCTCGGCCGCGAGGTCGTTGCGGAAAAGCAGGGCCGTCTGTCCGCTGCTGTCGTCGCGCCGATCACGCGAGGCCGAGAGCACCATCACCAGCGGCGCGGCCTCCTCCGCCGTCGCGTCGCGCAGCACGCCACCATCGAGCACCACGCACCGCGAGATCCCGCGAAGCAGCAACAACGCCCCACCGCCCAGCGGCCGCACGGCCTCCACCTGCGCGCCGTCCTCCGGGAGCTCGGGCGCAAACCCCGCGAGCGCGCCGCGCAGCACGGCCTCGTCGTACAACGCCCGCCTCCCACCGGTGGCGGCGTCGATCGCCACGAATGTGCCGCCGTCGCGGAACCACAGCGTGCGACCGTCCTCGGACCAGCGCGGACGCACCAGGTCGGCCCTCCACGCCTCCGACCAGCGCCGGGCGGTTTCACCCGCGCGCCGGAACTCCTCCCGGGAATCCTGGGCAAGCGATGCCTGCGCTACCAAAGCGGCGCACACGACGAAGAGAAGCGGTTTCATGGGCCGCCAGCATACCGGCTCGTGCACCACCCGGCGCGGGCGCATCTGCTACCCTTCCGCCATGGCCATCACGTTCCAGCAGAAGACCCTCCCCAACGGGCTCACCATCATCGCCGAGACCGACCCCGAAGCCCACAGCGCCGCGGCCGGTTTCTTCGTCAGAACCGGCGCACGCGACGAGAGCACGCCCCTCATGGGCGTGAGCCACTTCCTCGAGCACATGATGTTCAAGGGCACGGAAGACCTCTCCGCCGACGAACTCAACAAGGGCTTTGACGAGATCGGCGCCCGCAACAACGCGTACACCTCGAACGAGATGACCTGCTTCTACGCACACGTCCTCCCCGAGCGGCTCCACGAGGCCACCGACCTGCTCGGCCGCATGATGCGCCCGGCCCTGCGCCAGACCGACTTCGACACCGAGAAGAACGTGATCCTCGAAGAGATCGCGATGTACAAGGACAACCCCTTCTGGGTCCTGTACGAAGCCTGCGTCGAAAAGCACTTCGGCACCCACCCCCTTTCCCATCGCGTGCTCGGCACCTCCGAGTCCATCACCGCGCTCGAACGCGACCGCATGCGCGACTACTTCAACGCCCGCTACTCCGCCGACAACACCGTCGTCGCCCTCGCCGGCAAGATGGACTTCGACGCCGTCTGCTCGCAGATCGACACCCTCTGCGGCAAGTGGGAACGCACCGCGCCCCGCCGCGACAACGCACGCCCGCCGGTCCGCGGCGGCCGCCTCGAGCTCAAGGATGCCAAGGTCAGCCGCGCGTACTGGCTCGGCATGTGCCCCGCGCCCTCGATGACCGACGATCGCCGCTACGCCGCCGCGGTGCTCGCGCAGATCCTCGGCGCACCCGACAACTCACGCCTGCACTGGTCGCTCATCGAAACCGGGATCGCCGAAGAGGCCCAAGCCTCCTTCGACCCCCACGACGGGTTCGGTGAGTTCTTCGTCTTCGCCTCGGGCGACCCCGAGCGTGCCGACGAGATCGAACGCGTCATCACCCGCGAGCTCGAGTCTCTCGTCAACACACTCACGCAGGAAGAGCTCGACCGCGTCGTGATGAAGGTCGCGACCCAGGCCACCATCGGCGGCGAAAAGCCCCACGACCGCATGCACCGCCTCGGCCGCCTGTGGACCACCATCGGCTCCTACTCCCCGCTCGAGCAGGAGATCGACCGCCTCTCACGCGTCACGCTCGCCGACCTCCGCGCCACCTTCGCCGAGTTCCCCATCAAACCCGCAACCGTCGGGCGGCTCCTGCCCGCCGAGGAGCCCGCGCCGTGATCACCCCGCAAGTCCTCAAGTCCCACTTCGAACGCGCACTCCCCTACGACGCCTACCTCGCCACCGCGACCCCCGACCAGCGCGCATCATGGACCAACTTCCACCAGAAGGTGCGACTCTCCGCGGACCACGCCGCACTCCTCGCCTCCTTCTCGCGCCAACTCAACGTCCTCGTCATCTCCGGCTCCTGGTGCGGCGACTGCGTGCAGCAGGTCCCCATGCTCGATCACATCGCGCGTGCCTGCCCGAAGTGGATCACGCTCCGCGTGTGCGACCGCGATGTCCACAGCGACCTCTCCGAGTCCGTCATGATCTGCGGCGGCCGCCGTGTACCCACCGTCATCTTCATGAACGAAGACCACGAGTTCATCGGCCTCAGCGGCGATCAGGTCCTCGCACGCTTCCGCGCGAAGGCCGCCAAGTCGCTCGGCGCCCACTGCCCCCTCCCCGGCGCGGAAGTCCCCGCCGACGAAATCGCCGCCACCCTGAACGACTGGATCCGCGAGTTCGAACGCTCGCACCTGCTCGTTCGGCTCTCCGCCAAGCTCCGCCAGCGCCACGGCGACTAACCCGCCCGCAACCCGAACAACTGCGCCCACAACGTCTCAGAACGCCGCGGCCGGCTCTCGCTGCGCCCGTTTCCCGCGTCATTTCACGACTTTTGCATCTTGCACCCGACAGGAGCGAAGAGTAAACTGAGCCCCGGGCGAGAAGAGAGACACTCCCCACATGACTCAATAGGTGTGCCCGCGTGCCGTGGATCGGCCCGAGGGTGCCGGTGTTGCAAGGCACCGGATCGCGCGTTTCCAACGGGAACACCCCCGCCAGCGCTGGTCGTCGCTTAGAGAGACAAGACATGAAGAAGATCGTCGCGTTGTTCGCCCTCGTCGCCGCCGCGGGTTCCGCCTCGGCCATCAACGTCACCGCCGCTCCCCTCACCGAACTGCCCGGCTACGCCGACCGCGGCGTTCCGATCTTCTCCGCGATGCCCGGCCCCTACGCCGGCTTCCCGGCGGCCACCGGTTCGCTCGGCTTCGACGATTACGACAGCATCCTCCCCGGCGGCTACGACGTCCTCACCGATCTCAAGTTCGTCGGCGGCGTCACCACCGTCGGCGGCACCCTCACCTTCAACTTCTTCCACCCCGACGGCACCGCCATCAGCAACTTCTCGGTCAACCTCCCCTCGGCCGGCAACTTCATCTGGACCATCGACACGATCAACATCGTGATCCCGACCGACGGCATCATGCAGATCGTCGCCGGTGAGAACACCACCGGTCGCTGGTTCCTGTCGACCACCGCGCCGACCATCGGCACCCAGAGCGCCGACTTCGGCGGCGCCGGCGGTGGCAACTCCCACCGCTTCGAGCTTCAGGTCCCCGCGCCCGGCGCGGC
>JBIKMF010000348.1:0-4477 GCA_044359425.1 Phycisphaerales bacterium | reverse complement strand
CGCGTTCGTCGGAGCGGCGGCGGGATTGCGGCGCGGGTTGGGAGCTCATGGGCGTGCAAAGGGTACGGGCACGCGCTCCCGGGAGATTCGCGCACGCCCAAAAGAAATAGGTCCTATGTGACCCATAGGACCTATCGGTTCAGCTGAGTTCTCGGGTAGCCTTACGCCTCGTCGGTCTCGTCCGCGACGTCGACTTCAACGTCCGGCTCGTCGAGGGCCATCTGCGCCTCGATTTCCTTCTCGAGCTCCTCGATCGGCTTCTCGTCTTCAACCTTCTCGCCCGCCGCGATCTTGTCCGCACGCTCCTTGTCGAGCTTGCGCTTGATCGCGTCGACCTTCGCCTTGTCCGGCGCGAGGATGATGCTCGCCTGCTTGCCCATCCAGCGGGGCATCTGCTCCACCTTCGCGATGTCGGCCAGCTGCGTCGCCACTTCCTTCAGGTTGTCCAGCCCCAGCTCACGGTGCGCGATCTCGCGACCCTTGAACCGCTGCGTCACCATCACCTTGTGCCCGTGCATCAGGAACCGGCGCGACTGGTCGATGCGCACCTGCACATCGTGCGGGTCGATCTTCACCGACCGCCCCAGCCGGATCTCCTTCATCTCGCTCGCCTTGCTCGCGGCGCGGCTCTTCTTCGCCTTCTGACTCAGCTCGTACTTGTACTTGCCGTAGTCCATGATCTTGCAGACCGGCGGACGCGCATCCGGCGAGATCTCGACGAGGTCAAACCCCATCTCCATCGCCTTCTGCAACGCCTCGTTGGTCGAAACCACACCGATCTGCTCGTTGTCCGGCCCGATCACCCGGATCGGACTGATCTTGATCATGTGGTTCACGCGAATCCGCTGAACCGGCCCTGCGTCACGATTGAATCGACCGAAAGCGATGACTGAACTCCTTGCGTACTGAAACACAAACCCGCACCACAGACCGCGCGGCTACACGCCGTCGCGCTGGTGCTCCATCTTCCGTCCACACGTTCTCTTCACGCGCATCACGACACGGCAACGGCGTCTCCCGCCGTCACCTCTCCGCCGCGATGTGTGCTGATCTCGTCTTCTTGCATGCGTCCAACTTCTTCACACGATACCCCGGCCCCGACTCCGTCCCGTCGGCCTGACACAAGGCTAACCGCTCTCGGCCTCCCTGGCAAGGACTTTCCCCACTCCTCACTCATACCTTTTGGAGCAGTAACACCACATTCCCGATGAAGGATATACCCAGGGCAACCGCCAGGGCAATCACCAGCCCCTTTCGCACCCCGGGACCTCCCACCGACGAAACCGGGATCTCCGCCACCACCGACGCCTCGGCCTTCGCCAAAGACGCCAAATCCGCGACCCCGACGTCCTTGTGCGCCAGCGGCGGCCGCTGTTTGGCCTTCACCGCCCGCAGGTCCGCCAGCAGGTCCTTGCAGTTCTGGTACCGCTTCCGCGCATCCTTGGCCATCATCATCTCGATGATCTCGGATACCCCCGCGGAAAGCTTCGGATTCACATGATCGGGGGGGGCCAGCTCCGCCTTCAGGTGCTTGTGCATCACCGCCGACGGGTTCTTCCCGTCAAACGGCACCGTCCCCGTCACCATGTGGTACAGCGTGGCGCCCAGCGAGTAAATGTCCGCCTGTGGGCCGATGTTCAGCTCGCCACGGATCTGCTCCGGCGAGATGTAGTACGGCGTTCCGAAGGCCTTCCCCTGCTCCGCCTCCGCCGCTTCCTTGTCCGAGATCGCGCGGGCCAGACCCATGTCCGCCAGCTTCGCCACGCCCCCCTTTGTCATCATCACGTTCTTCGGCTTGACGTCACGGTGGATCAGCCCCTTCGAGTGGGCGTGGTCCAGCGCCTCCGCGATCTGAATCGCGATGTTCAGCGCCTCGTCCTCCGTGTGCCGCTTGTTCTTCACGATCTCGTCGTAGACCGTGCTCCCCTCCACGTACTCCATCACGAAGTAGTGGTAGTCCCCCGCCTTCCCAACGTCGTACGCCTGCACGATGTTCGGGTGGTTCAGCTGTGCCGCGGCACGCCCCTCCGCGTAAAACCGCTCGATGAACTGCGGGTTCCCGGAGAACTTCTTGGGGAGGATCTTGATCGCGACCAGGCGGTCAAGGCTGAGTTGCTTGGCCTTGAAGACGGTGGCCATCGCACCCGCGCCGAGCTTGGAAATGACCTTGTATCCCGGGATTTTCTGGCCCGACTTCTCGGCCTGAGCCACTTCCCGCAGTCGCGTCATCTGACGACGCGTGACGTACTCGTTGTCGACGAGCAGATCGAGCAACGACCGCTGGCTGCTCTCCTCCGCCATCTGCTTCGCGAGCGCCAGGCAGTGCTGCACCTCGTCCGCCGTCGCCAGACCCTGGTCGATCACCAGGCGTCCGACCATCGAATCGATGCTCGTTCCCTGCTTGGCAATCTCTTGAAGCACTTCGTCCGCGGACGGACCAGCGACACCAGTCGACCCCATCTTGGCCTCCAGCGACGACGGTTTCCCGGTCACCGGCTCGGCGCTCGCCTTCGAGAGCGAGGAGGTTTCTTCTGGGTCGGGCTGGCGGCGGGATTCGGTCATCGTGTCGTGCTATCGATCGAGCGATGGAACTGTGGGGACGAACCGGGCGAACAGATTATGCCGCAACATATCGGATCGGCCGCTCGGGTGCCGGGGTTTGGTGCTTTCCGTCCACCCCCCGATCTTCCTCCCCTTCGATACGCACCCAACCCCGCCGCGGTTTGCGCCGATGGGCCAGTGATTCGGGTTATGGTCGGAAAATCCCTCCGGAGTTCTTGATTCTTCCGCCGGGTTCGTGCCGATGGGCTACTTGGAGAACTTCACTTCTCTCCATCTTCACAATCTTTACTCGGCACCACATTTCTGGTACCTTGACAGTGCACGGGGGGCCGGTTCTCGGTTTCCTCGGTTTGAAGCTCGACTTGTAGAACGGAACGACTGATCGCTCGCGATGCCCTTTGGGGATCCCCACCGGCAATGCGCTCGAACAGGAGGAAGGTGGCTCCGGGGGAACGGGGGCCATCCGCGGCGGATCGCGAACGACCCGTCACTCCACACGCCTCTCGGGAGTTCACGCGATGATCTTCGGAAGCAAACGCAAACGCGGCTTTACCCTCATCGAACTGCTCGTGGTGATCGCCATCATCGCCCTGCTGATCGGCCTCCTCCTGCCCTCCCTGGGCAAGGCCCGCAAGGCCGCACGGAAGACCATCTCCCTCAGCAACGTCGGCCAGATCGCCAAGGCCGGTGCCATGTACCAGACGGAGCGAAACGGGTACCTCCCGATCACCCCGCTCTGGCAGAACGGCCGTACCTCGCCCCCCAACCCCCAAGTCCCCACGACCGGCCTCATCGGCTGGTGTACGTGGAGCGCCTTCGGGAAGAACTGCCAGTACCGCTGGGGCCAGGGTATTTACGGAGCTCAGTTTGACCCCTGGGCCGTGAATCGCCCGCTGAACCAGTTCCTCGGCGCTGATACCGCCGAACCCTTGGTTGGTGCAACGCCAACTGACCAGAACCGACTCAACTACGAGGTTCCCGTCTGTCGCGACCCCAGCGACAAGGGCCAGGGCCACCAGCAGAACTGGCCGAACGTGAACACCAACCCGGTGGTGAGCTGCTACGACGATGTTGGCACTTCCTACCAGTGGCAGGCCAAGTGGTGGGATCAGGTCAGCATCGAGTTCGGCAGCCGCCCGTTCCTCGAGCGCTTCAACATCGGCGCACGGCGCTTCCGCCTCGCGGACACCTGGCAGCCCTCCCGCATGGTGTGGCTCAACGATGAGTGGGCCGACATCATCATGAACTCCGCCTCCACCTCGTTCGCGGTCCGCAACGGCTACGACGACATCAACAAGTCGGTGCTGGGCTACATGGACGGCCACGCCAAGTACGTCACCGTCATCCCCGGCGGGGCCAGCGACCCCAACGCGACCACCCGTCCCGACCGCGTCCGCGCGTTCAACAACGAGGAATACACGGTCATCTTCCCCTACATCCGCTAACCCCTCCTCCGAAAGGAAGTTCCCCATGGAACTGCTCCCGGAAGACCCGCAGAAGAAGAAACTCACCATCGCCCTCCTCGCCGTCATCGGCCTGGGGGCCATCGGTGTCATCGCGTACCAGTTCGTCGGTGGGGAGGATGTCCCCACCGACCCTGCCGCGGCAGCCGCCAAGGCCGCCGCCGATGCCGGCCAGCCCCCTCCCGAACCCCCCAAGACCACCGGCGAAGTCGGTGGCGCCCGGATCTTCAAAGGCAACTAACCCCTCCCCCTACCGCACCCTTCGCCGGGGCCTGCGTCGCCCGCAGAGCCCCTCTGCCCGGTACAGGGCGACCTAATCAAAGCCCCTTTGGCCCAATCCCCCTCTCGGTGATCCGGGTTTTGTGCTAGACTTCGGTTACGGACCGGTTCGCATCTGATGGGCGTTCGCCCGCGAAACGGTCTCTCGGCGGCTGGTTGTTCGCGCCGCCGGC
>JBIKMF010000347.1:0-4496 GCA_044359425.1 Phycisphaerales bacterium | reverse complement strand
CGCGTCCCAAGCGCTGAAGAAGAGGATCACGTCGTCGCCGTCGACGCCCTCAGAGGCATCGGCGTCGGCGCATTCCGCGCCCGAGTCCCAGTCAGCGAAGAACGCGATCACGTCGTCGCCGTCGATGCCGCCGCTGTTGTCGTAGTCCGCGTAGCAGCCGTCGGCCTGCCACGCGCACGCGGGCGGCGTGCAGGGGTTGTTGGCGCAGGTCGTGCCGTCGCCGTTGTAGGTACCGGACAGCTCGGCGCAGCGGCTGGCGGTCAAGATCTCGCAGCTGGTGCCAACGCAGCACGCGCCGGTCACGCCAGTGCCGAAGCCGGAGTACGGGATGTAGGCGAAGCTGAAGGCGCAGGTGCCGGGCTGGCTGGTGATCAGGTCGTAGCCGGCGACCTCGAACTCGCCGTTCTCGCCAACCTCGAACGCCATGGCCTGGGGACCGCCTGAGGCGTTGAGGAGGAGCATGCCGTCGGTCGAGGCGTTGACGCCGGGAATGGTGATCTCGAAGATCGAGAAGCCGTAGGTGGCGTCGGTGCCGGGGGTCACCGTGAAGGTGCCGGTGCTGGAGAGCACCGTGCCATCGGCGGCGATGTGGCCGGCGATGAGGCCGGGGGTGGAGTAGGGCAGGAAGACGAAGCCGGTTTCAACCGAGTCAACCGCGACCTGGCCCATGGTGTAGGGGACCGCGTTGATGGTGACGTTCTGGGCCTCGTAGGGGATGAGGTCGTAGTTCGCGCCGTTGGGGGAGACCTGGATGATGCGGTTGTTGTTGTCCCAGTTGATCGCCATCAGGACGCCGTCGGTGAGGGCGTTGCTGGGAGCGGGGATGGACAGGAGGCCATCCGTGATGCTGATGTCGGAGTTGCCCTGGAAGCCGCGCGACGCGGCGAAGTGAACGAGGGCGAAGTTGCTGTTGATCTCGCCGCCGGTGATGGAGGCGTTGTGCGACACGGCTTCGCCGTTATCGAAACTGAGGGTCGACCAGCCGCTGACGCCGCCGGTGAGGGTGTTGTCGCGGAGGAACTCGGAGGGCGTGCCGAGCATGAGGCCTTCGCGGGTGTCGAGGGAGTTGTCGTAGTTCGAGGGGAGCAGTGCACCGAGGTAGGAGATCTGGTTGTCGCCGCGGTTGGCACCGGCGACGTTCAGGATCGGATTGCCCGCAGAGCGCACCGTGTCCATGTCCCCGTTGCCGTTGTCGGGGGCGAACTCGCTGACGGTGAAGCGGGCCGCGGCGACTTCGTTGCGCTGCGTGAGGTAGGCGCGGGTCGGGGTGCCGGGGCGGATGTCGACGCCGTTCTTCAGGAAGACGAAGCTAAAGGCCACGTCCCAGCCGGTGAGGTCCTGGAGGCCCATGCCGGGCTGGTCGCGGGTGGTGATGATCCAGCCTGTGCCGTCGAGGTTCGGCTCGGCCCACACCGGGTTGTCGATGGTGCCGCCGGCGCGATCGGGGCGGACGTAGGGGGCAAGGAGAAGGGTGCCGGTGGTGGGGGACTCGCCCGCGATGGTCAACTCGAAGGTGCCGTTGGTCGAGGGCTGGCCGAACATGGTGACGGTGAAGTCGCCCTGCTTGAAGAGCGTCTTGGCGGTGGCGGTCACGGTGCCCATGGTCACGTTCGCCGTGTTCTCGGGGACGAACACGAAGCCGGCGGGGTCGTTCTCGCCGGAGCCGCCGTCTGCCGCGATATCCTGGCACCAGAGGTACGCGATCCCATCGAGATAGTCCGCGGACCACGAGGCGCGGTTGTTCTCGTTCTTGGTACCGATCGAGAGCATCACGCCGTCGCGCCGGAAGTCAACGCCCGGGGCCGAGATGGCGTACACGCCGTTCACGGTGCCGGCCCCGTTGGGGTCGAGCACTTCGTTGCCCACGCCGGTCAGAGTCGTCACGAGGGTGAAGGGGCCCTTGACGCTGGTCATCACGCCGTTGTTGGCGCTGTTCTGGAGGTTCGCGGCAAGCCAGCCGTCGGCGTAGGGGAAGAAGCCCAGGGTGAAGTTCACGTTGGCCTCGGCCGCGGCCTGGTGCGCGCTCGCAACGTAGGTGAGGGTGCCCGCGGACTGCGAACTCATGCACGATGCGTAGTAGGGAAGGGTGCCGCCGTTGACCGAGGGCTCGGTGCGGGCGTTCTGGTAGGACGAGACGATGAGCAGGCCGGCGTCGTCGTCATCGGCGGTGCCGAAGGAGAACTCGTAGTCGCCGCGGCTGTTGCCGGTGGCGACGTTGGCCCACACGCCGAAGCCGACGGTCGCGTTCACCGTGACGGAGGCGGGGACGTTGAGGGCGTCGTTCTCGATGATCTGAACAACGCCGTGCTGAACCTGACCAACGGCCGTGCCAGCGAGGGTGGCGAGCGCAAGGCCCGCGCCGATAAGAGGACGAATCTTCATGTGGGAGCTCTCTTTCTATCCAAGAACAAAACCCGCCGGCCTGATTACCTCAAGCCTGGCGTCGAATACCACGGCAGCGGCACACCCGATGTCGTGTTGTACATCCGTCGAACATCCGCCTGTTTCGCGCGGGCCTCGGACTCACTCACCGTCGATACATGGCCATCAGCCCACGCGACGGAACACGCCCGCCCGTGCCGGAAGTACTCCTTCCACCACTGAGTGCCTTCGGTACCGGGCAGGGTGTTCCACTGATCGAGCTGGATCAGCGTGTCCCCGTTCCCGTCGATCATCACCTCCGAGCCGTCCTGGAACATGATGATGCTCGAGGGGAACGTGATGTCCGTCAGCTTGCGCGGCACGCGCCTGTCGGTGCTGCCGATGCGACGCTTCTCGAAGAAGGTCTTGCTCGCGGTGTCGGGCACGGCGTCGAATCCCGGCGTCGTGCCGTTGAAGCAGTAGGTCGAGTACAGCGTGTACGGATCATGCGGCAACGCCCCGTTGTTGCGGAACGCGGGCAGCGTGTACTTCGCCTCCGGGCACTTGGTGACCTCCCACCCGCCGAGGTACGGCGTCGAACCGATGCCACCCGCGAGCTCGTACATGCTGTCCACGATCGGGATGCCGAGCTCGCTGTCGTACAGGGAGGCCCAATACGCGGAGGTGTCGTCGACCTGGCCCTGCGCGTTCACGATGTACGGGCGGATCAGGTAGTAGTTCCCCGCGAAGCCGGCCCGCGCACGCGGGGCCTCGTTGTCCCACACCAGGTGCCAGCGGTCCTTCGCGCTCAGCGAGTACGAGATCATCGCGATCGCCACCTGCCGCTGCTGCGAGGCGCACTTCACCAGCCTCGCCGTCTGGCGAGACTTGCCGAGCGCGGGCAGGAGGATGGAGATCAACAACGCGATCACGGCGATCACCACCAGGAGCTCGATCAGCGTAAAGCCTGGGGCGATGTTTCGTTGGGGTCGGCTCATTGGTCGAATCAAAGCCCGCCCACGATGACCGTTTGTGAGCGTCGAGCTTGCGCCGTCGGAAGAATGTGTTCAATCGCCCCCACGTCCCCGCTGCTTCCCCCCGCATGCACTAGCCTCCTTAACACAAAGAAGGACTCCGTTTCATGAACATGCTTCTCGTCTGCAGCGCGCTCTCCGCCCTCGTCCAGGGTGTCCACCCCGAAGATCACCCCGTCGCCGTCGGTCAAGGTGGCAACGCTCCTCAACCATTCCTCATCGTCGCCTACCCCGATACCCAGTACTACTCAGAGACGGCCGCGTGGACCTATCACTTCCACGCGCAGACCCAGTGGACAAAGGACAGCGCCTCCGCCTTCAACATCGCCTTCGCGACTCACCTCGGTGACATCGTGGACAATGGCGCCGCGAACATCGCCGAATGGGAACGCGCCGACGCCGCCATCGATATCCTCGATACCGTGCTCCCCAACGGTCTCTTCCCCTACGGCGTATGCCTCGGCAACCACGACTTCGAGATCGTCAGCGATAAGAACTCCGGTTCGGCCACGTACGACCGCTTCTTCGGCCCCGATCGGTACGCCGGCCGTCCGTGGTACGCCGGTCACTCCACCGACCGCCAGAACCACGCGCAGCTCTTTACCGTCGGCGAACGCCGGTTCCTCCACCTCACCCTCGAGTGGCGCCCCGACCTCTCGACGTTCTCCTGGGCGCAATCGATGATCAACGCCTTCCCCGGCGTTCCCACGATCTGCTCCACCCATGAACACGTCCGCGACGCCAATACCTCAGGCACCGGTGCCGGGCGTTCCTCCGCGGGTCAAACCACCTGGATCAACCTCATCCGCGCGAACCCGCAGATCTTCCTGTTTCTCAACGGCCACTTCGCGAGCGGTGTACCCAATCACAACGGCGAGCACGCCATCGTCGGGATCAACGACGCCGCGCGCGAAGTCTTCGAGATGCTCTCCGACTACCAGTCATGGACCGAAGGCGGCAGCGGGTACATGCGCCTGCTCCGCCTCGACGAGCGCAACTCGGTGCTCAGCGTCCGTTCCTTCAGCCCCTCCCTCCGGCGGTACCTCACCGACTGGAACAGCCAGTTCCGCTACGTGATCGACTTCCCCAACCGCTTCGACA
>JBIKMF010000346.1:0-4498 GCA_044359425.1 Phycisphaerales bacterium | reverse complement strand
AGCCCCTACCCCGCGAAGGGGTGTGGAGGGGGTGACGATTGGAATCGGGGATCCTAGAGTTTCGACCCTCCATAGCCCCTTGAGGCGACGGACGTTCGAAAGGAACCGCATGCTCTTCCTGTTGGCCCAATGGCCGTTCTGGGTCGTCAATCTGCTGATCGTCTTCTTCCTCGCCATCAGCGTGGTGATGCTGCTCACGATCCTGATCCAGAAGCCGCAGGGCGGCGGATTGTCCGCGGCGTTCGGCTCCGGAGCTTCCTCCGGCCAGACGGCCTTCGGCGCCAAGACCGGCGACGCATTGACCATCTTCACGATCATCATCTTCGCCTTGTACGTGGTCTTCGCGATCGTGCTGAACTGGGGCACCAAGATCGACAAGGGCGATGATGCGAACCCCGCGATCGTCGACCCCTCAGGCACTGCCCCCACCGGCGGCACGCCCACCGAAACTCCGGCCCCCGCCGGCACGCCCGCGGCAACCCCGTCCGCCGAAACGCCGGCGGTGCCCGCTCCCGTGACTCCCGCGCCCGAGGGTGGACAGCCCGCCGGCACGCCGGCCGTTGACCCCAATGCGCCCAAGGCTCCCGAGCCGCAGCCCCCGCAGACCGGCCCCGGTCGGTAAGCTGTTCAGATTGGGAGCGTCCACAGCAGGCTCCCGCCACGCGATGGAACTGCCCGGAGCACGGGGGTCGCCGCGTGGTGATGATCCAAGGACAAGGGAGTTCGCGTGATTCGCAGCATGACCGGCTATGGCGAGGCCTCCAAGCAGTGCGAGGGGATTCACTACTTCGTTGAGGTCCGTTCGCTCAACAACAAGTACTTCAAGGCCACCATCCGCCTTGCCGAGGAGTTCCAGGGCCTCGAGGCCGAGATGGAAACGCTCCTCCGCGAGAAGGTCTCACGCGGCACCGTGACCGTCAACGCCCGGTGCTCGGACGCGTCGGAGTCCGCGGCGTACCAGGTGAACGTCGCCGCGCTTCAGAAGTACACGGACCAACTCCGCCAGTTGCCGCAGGTGGCCAAGGGCGAGATCACGCTGGACATCACGGCTCTGCTTTCGCTCCCTGGGGTACTGCAGCCACCGGCGAATGAAGAGGAGCGGTTTGAGCGGGCCCGGAGCGCGTTCCTGCCCTTGCTGGGGAAGGCGATCGAGCAGTTGGTGGGGATGCGGGAGCGGGAAGGCCGGTCGTTGGTGGATGACCTGAGGTCCCACCGGGACTACATCGCGACCCGATTGACCGAAATCCGCGGATTGGCCCCGGGGGTGGTGGCGGACTACGAGCAGCGGCTCCGGCAGCGGATCGACCTGCTCCTGAAGGAGATCGACCGGCAGGTGGACCCGGCGGACCTAGTGCGAGAGATCGCGGTCTACGCCGAAAGGACCGATATTGCCGAGGAGATCAAGCGTCTGGGGGCCCATCTGGACCAGTTCGGGGAGCTGCTGACGACCAGTCAGGGCCGCCCGATCGGCCGGACCCTGGACTTCCTGGCCCAGGAGATGCTACGGGAGGCCAACACGATCGCCAGCAAGTCCCCCGACGCCGACATTTCCCGTCGGACTGTGGAAATCAAGGGGGCTATTGATCGGATCAAGGAACAATGCCAGAATGTGGAGTAGGATAAGGCCGCTTCACGGGGGTGGCGTATGGCGCATCGCTGGCTGCAAACTGGACTTGTGATCGCTGGGATGTGGTTTGCCTCGTCCGGCTGTGTCATGGCCGAGCCGATCGCGGGCGAGCTGCGCGTGAGCGATGCGTGGCTGGATGCCAAGATCGCCGACCTCTCGTCGGACGAACTGACGGCGCGGGAGCGGGCTCAGATCGAGTTGGCAGCGACCCCGGGACTCACGCTGGATCAGATCGAGCGTGCGCTGACGTCGAAGGAACTCTCACCCGAGGCGCGGCAGCGGCTGCAGACGGTCGGGCTCGATCGGTTCCGCCGGCGGGACCGCGCGGCGTTGGGCGTGTCGTGGCAGCAGCAGTCGTTCCGGTTGGATGGGCTGGAGATCGCGGCACCGGCGAAGGCGAAGTTCGGCGGCGAGGAGTTTGACTCGACGAAGCTTTTGCAGCCGGGCGATGTGATCGTGAAGCTCGATGGGAAGCCGGTGGTGGTGTCGGCGGACACGCAGGACAACTGGGACAACTGCCGCGCGTTGATCATGTCGCATGATCCGGGCGATGAGGTTGAGCTGCTGGTGCTGCGTGACGAGCAGCCGATGACGATGAAGCTGCGGATGGGGCGGTTGGCGGACTTGGATCGGCCGAGTGTGGCGGATCCAAGGGAGATTCTGCCTCGGGCGTGGGAGTATCGGCTGGAGCGGCGGGCCGGGGGGGGCGAGAACAAAGCGGAGTCGGTGGTGGTGAGCGCGGGGCTCACGGAGATGGACTGGGTCCGCTTGAACGACGGTGTGGAGCAGGCGCAGGAGCTTGCGATTCAGAAGGCTCAGAACGGTGAGGCGTTGGCGGCACCGGGCGTGAAGGCTGAGGGCGGAGCGGGTGCCATCACCGCGGACGCTGTGCAGTTCTTCCATGCGGGGATCGTGGATCAGGGGACGATCCAGCTCGAGTCGACGCAGAAAACCCTGGCGCTGCGGATGTCGGAGTTGAGCCAGTTGAAGGTACAGCTTCAGAATCTGCCGGACGGTGCCCAGCGGCAGGCGGTCCTTCGCCGCATGTCGGTCGTGGACAACCAGGTGGCGGAGTTGAGGAAGATCCTCACGCGGCTTCGGAGCAAGCCGACGGCCAAGCCGTTTGTCCCGTAAGACACGTTGAATCAGCGGTCGCGACGGCTCTTGCCACGACGCCCGGCACCGGGTGGGCGATCGGAGCCCAGAAGCTTGCCGAGCGCGGCGATCGCGACACGGATCTCGGGGTGTTCGGCGGCGTCTGGGTTGGCGATCGCGATCGCACGACGGGCCTTGTCGGCGGCGTCGCGCCGGCGTTCTTCGGCGAGATCGGGGCGGAGGGAGGCGACATCGCAGAGGTTGTCGAAGGCGTCGGCGAGCTTGACGAGGCGAACGTACCACGGCGCGGCGGCGAGTTGCTGGTCGTAGGCGGGTTCGCGGATCGGCTCGGGGAGGGCCATGTTCTTCGTGAGGGCGGCAACGCCATCGGCGACGGTCTGACCGAAGCGTTCGTGGATATCGTCGTAGTCGGTGGTGGTGTCTTCGATGGTGTCGTGCAGGAGCGCGATGGCCAGAACGGTTTCGTCGCTGCACCCGAAGACCTGCGACACGGTGAGGGCGACTCGATAGACGTGAGAGACGTAGGGCGTGGCCCCGTCCTTGCGGATCTGGTGGCGGTGGGCCCGGGCCGCGAACGCAACGGCGGCCTGCCAGAGGGGGAGGGGAACCTGAGAGGCGACCCGCTTGCGGGGGCCTCGCGGCGTGCGTCTGTCGGTCATGCTCGACTCTAGGGCCGGGTCGGGTTCGGTTCCAGATGTGCGGGCGCGGTAGAGTGTGGAAAGGAGGCACGGTGCTCGAACGCTGGTACATCATCTACGTCGCGGCGGAATGGGCGGTGCGGCTCATCCTGGCGCCGGTCGTCATCGTTCGGCAGCAGCGGCCCTCGACGACGATGGCCTGGTTGACGGTGGTCATGCTGATCCCGCTCCCGGCGGTGGCGCTGTACTTCATGTTCGGCGAGACGGTGATGGCGAAACGGCGGGCGAAGCGGTACGCGGCGATGCACGCGACCTCCCCGGGGAGCGATCCTGCCACGGTGCTCGCGCCCGCGTTGACGGCGTCGCAGGGCGCGGTGGCAACGGTCGCGGAACGGCTCGGGGGCTCGGCGGCGCTGGGGGGCAACTGCGTGGAGTTCCTCGCGGACGCCGTGGAGTTTGAGAAGCAACTGATCGCGGCGATCGACGGGGCAAAGCACCACGTGCACGCGGTGTACTTCATCTTCGAGGACGATGAAGTGGGGCGGCGCGTGGCGAGCGCGTTGGAGCGGGCGGCGGCCCGCGGGGTGAAGGTGCGCGTGCTCGCGGATGCCGCGGGAAGCTGGTCGCTGTTCGATGAGTTGGCGGATCGGATGCGGAGGGCGGGGGTGGATGTGCGCGATCACCTGCCGGTGAACCCGCTGCGACGGAGGCTCGTGCGGTTTGACCTGCGGAACCACCGGAAGCTGGCGGTGATCGACGGGAAAGAAGCGTTCACCGGGTCGCACAACATCGTGAGCCCGCACGTGGGGCTCAGCAAGCGGATGGTGAAGCGTGGCGCGGCGTGGCTGGACGTAACCGTGCGTGTTCGAGGGCCGGCCGTGACCTCGCTGGCGTGCGTGTTCCTCGACGATTGGCACTACGAGACCGGGCAGAACCTCAAGGACACCGAGTACCTGCCGGTCGCGGAGTCGGCGGGCGGCGTCGCGGTGCAGGCGGTGGCGAGCGGACCTGGAACGGGCACGGCGGTGATGCGCGACGTGATGATCGAGGCGCTGCACAGGGCCCGCGAGCGGGTGGTGATCACGACGCCGTACTTCGTGCCGGATGAGTCGCTGCT
>JBIKMF010000345.1:0-4509 GCA_044359425.1 Phycisphaerales bacterium | reverse complement strand
CGGCGGGTGTCGACCACGGGGACGGACGGGAGCCTCGGCGGGCCCGCCGGGCACCCGGTGCCACCCGGGCGGTACACCGTGACCCTTTCCCGGATCAAGAACGCGACGGCCGAGGATCTGGCCGGACCCGAGCCCTTTGAGGTCGTGGCGGTGGCCCTCAACCCCAACGCGGCCAGCGACGACCAGTGGGCGGCGAAGGAGGAGTTCCGGCGGAAGGTGGAGGAACTTCAGCGGGCGATGAACGCCTCGGCGCGGGTGCTGGGCGAACTGGAGACGAGGGTGGGCACGATCCGGCGGGCGGTGACCCAAACCCCGGGAGCGTCGCTGGAGCTGCTCGGGCGGGCGGATGGGTTGCGAAACCGCCTTCGGGGGGTCCGGGAGGCGTTTTACGGCGATCCGGAGTTCGACCGGCGGTTGGAGCCGGAGGCACCGTCGCTGTTTGGTCGGGTCGGGTTCGCGGCCGGCGGGGTCAGTGAGTCGACCGAGCCGGTGACGGCGGCGGCGAAGGAGCAGTACGAGTTCGCGGCGGCGGGATTCGAGCCTCAGTTGGCGGAGTTGAGGGCCCTGGAAGCGGAAGTTGGGGCATTGGCGACGGAGGTGGATCGGGCCGGGGCACCGTGGACGGGCGGGGGCCTGCCGGAATGGCGGCGTTAGGAGATCATCGGGGAATAGTCGCGGCGAATGGCAAACGGTGTTCCAAGCCGATAACCTTGGGGCATCGGGACGGGACGTTCCGGTGTGGATGTGGCACGGCCCTCCCGACGGGGTCGTGCAAGGCTTGAGGAAGGGCCCACTGTGCTTCTAGACCGCGTGCTAGGCCTGTTCAGCGTTGACATGGGCATCGATCTCGGAACCTGCAACACGCTGGTTTCGGTTCGGGGCCAAGGGATCGTTTTGAATGAACCCAGCGTGGTGGCCGTCAGGAAGGGGACGAACCAGGTCCTGATGAACGGTGACGCCGTGGGTTGGGTTGCAAAGGAGATGCTCGGCAAGACCCCGGGTTCGATCACGGCGATCAGGCCGCTGAAGGACGGGGTGATCTCCGATTTTCAGATCACCGAGGCGATGCTGAGCTACTTCATCCGCAAGGTGAACGGGCGGAGCAAGATCTTTGGCCCGCGGGTGGTGGTGTCGGTGCCGAGCGGGATTACGGCGGTGGAGAAGCGCGCGGTGTACGACTCGTGTGCGCACGCGGGCGCGAGGCGGACGCATCTGATCCTGGAGCCGATCGCGGCGGCGATCGGGGCGGACCTTCCGTTCGCGGAGGCGACCGCGTCGATGATCGTGGATATCGGCGGCGGGACCACGGAAGTGGCGATCATGTCGCTGGCGGATATCGCGACGTGCCAGTCGATCCGGACGGCGGGCGACGACATGGACGAAGCGATCATCAACCACATGAAGCGCACGTACAACATGATGATCGGCGAGCAGACGGCCGAGCGAATCAAGATCGAACTGGGCTCGGCGTACCCCATCGGTCCGGAGACGACGATGGAGGTCCGCGGGCGTGACATGATCTCGGGGTTGCCCCGCAAGACCGTGATCACGAGCGAGGAGATCCGGGAGGCTCTGCAGGAACCCGTGCAGAACATCACCGACGCGATCACGCAGACCCTCGAGAAGGCCGAGCCTGAACTCGCGGCGGATCTGGTCGAGAACGGCATCACCATGGCGGGCGGCGGGAGTCTGCTCCGCGGGTTGACGAACGTGGTGCAGAAGGCGACGGGGCTTCCGACGAAGCTCGCGGATGATCCGCTGACGTGCGTGGCTCGCGGGACGTGCAAGTACCTCGAGCATCTCGAAGAATGGCAGCACAGTCTCGAGAGTGATGTGGACGGATGACGGGGCTTCTGGAACCAAGGCGAGCGCTGACGCTGGCGATCCTGGCGATGGTGGTGCTTTGCTTCATGCCCGTGCGACTGATCGGCTGGGAGGGTTGGTTCGGGCGGCTGGCGCAGATCGTGGTGGTGCCGATCTCGGGGCCGCTTGCAAAGTTCTCGCGGTGGGTGTCGCCGGCGAGTTCGAAGGTCGCGCCGCCTGAAGAGATCGCCGCGCTGGAGCAGGAGCTCGCGAGCTCGAAGACGCAGTCGCTCAGGCTGCGGCAGGAGAACGAGGAACTCCGCAAGGCGCTGGCCGAGATCCGGGTGCTGATGGACATGTCGCCGGACGCGTCGATCCAGCAGGTGTACGCGCCGGTCGTGGGGTCCGCGGGCAACCTGGCCTCCGGGCTGCTGACGGTCAAAGCGGGGGCCAAGCACGGTGTCACCACGTCCAGCATCGCCACCGGCGCGGGCGTGCAACTCATCGGTCGGGTGTCGTCGGTTGGTGAACGCACGAGCACCGTGCTCCCAATCACCGGGGGCGAAGAGCAGTTGCTTGCGGTGGTGATGTCCAGCGCGGCGGGCACGGGCGGGCTGCCGTGCCGGCTCAGGCCTCGGGGCGATGGAACGTTGCGTGGGCCGGTGGAGGATCGTCGGGATGCGCAGTCGGGCGCACCGATTGAGCCCCAGGTTGGTGACGAGGTTCGCCTCGCGGACCCCGAGCGGTGGCCGCGGGCGGCGCAGATGGTGCTGGTCGGGCGGGTCGAGAAGGTGGAGCCGGCGCCGGAGCAGCCGCTGCGGAAGGTGATCACGGTTCGGCCGACGATCGAGCGGCTTGACCGTGTGGCCCAGGTGATCATCAGGACCGGGGTCGAGGGGAACGGGGGGGGCAAACAGTGAACTGGCTCGCGTACCTCGCGCTGCTGTGGGTGTTCGTGGGCCTGGAGAAGGGCCTGCGGGATGCGCTCATGCTGGGCACGACGGGGATCGCGCCGACGTTTGTGTACGTGCTGGTGACGCTGGTCGCGATCTACGCGACGCCGCTGGTGACGACGTGGGCGGCGCTGATCGCGGGCTTTGCCCTCGATCTGGTCTTCGAGCACCAGTTGAAGGACGGCGGACCCGCGGTGACGATCATCGGTCCCTACGCGCTGGCGTATCTGCTCTCGGTGCAGCTGATCCTGACGCTGCGAGGGGTGATGTTCCGCCGCAACCCGCTCACCGTCGGTTTCCTGAGCGGCGTGGGCGGCGCGGTGGCGCTCTGCCTCGCGGCGGGGTTGCTCTCACTCCGCGTGCTCTTCGGTACGCCCCTCGCCAACTGGAACGTCGGCGCGGAGATGGTGAAGGCACTCGGCAGCGCGGCGTACACGGCGGCGGTCGGCCTGTTCCTGGCGTTCCCGCTCATGCCGGTGGCGGGGTGGATCGGGCTCCCGGTCCAGCAGGCGGGGCGGTTTGGTCGGCGGGCCTGAACGGAGGAACGGATGCGCACCCTCTTGCTCTTCGACGATCGTCAAGGCGTGCTCGGTCCCCTCACGGACCTGAGGGCCAGTTTCGACGTCAGGACCGGGGCATTCACGACGGCGCAGCGGTGGACCGCGGCGGAAGGGCTCGCGCTCCGCGGCGTGATCGCGCCGACGCGCTTGGCCGAGGTTGTGGGGGAGATCGATCCCGATCGCGCGGTGAACCCCTCGCTCCCGCTCGACCAACGAGTGCTGCTTGTGAACGGTCGCTGTCCTCTGGTTCTTCGATCCGTGCTCGAGCTCGCGCCTTCCCATTGGGTGCGGGAGCGAGAGAGCGGGCACGTGGTCGCAGCGGATGTGACGATCGCCGAGGCCGCGGCTTTTCTCGGCGAGGGTGTGCTTCCCACGGGTCCGGTGGTCGAGGAGCACCGCCGCGTGCTGATGTCACGTCCGTGGCATGTTCGATCGTCGAGGGACGAGTGTTTGCGTTGGGACCTCAAGTCGTTTGAGGGCCATGAATCGCAGGCGACCCCGGCGGGAGTGACGCGGTTTGGTGAGCATCATGTTCATCTGGCTCGCAGCGCGAAGGTCTACCCGGGCGTCGTGATCGACAGCGAGGGTGGCCCGGTGGTGGTGGATGAGAGCGCGATGGTGCGGCCGGGGGCGATGCTGATCGGGCCGGTGTACGTCGGTCCTCACTCGAGCGTGCTGGAACGCGCGACGCTGCGTCCGGGTACGGCGGTCGGCCCGTGGTGCAAGGTGAACGGAGAGATCGGCGGGACGATCTTCCAGGGGTACGCGAACAAGGCGCACGACGGGTACCTCGGCGATTCGTGGGTGGGGGAATGGGCGAACCTCGGCGCGGGGACGACCAACAGCAACCTGCTGAACACGTACGGCGAAGTGATCTCACGCGCCGAGCCGGAGGGACGCAACGAGCGCACCGGCGAGCAGTTCCTGGGCGCGACGATCGGCGACCACGTGAAGACCGCGATCTGCACGCGGATCATGACGGGCGCGGTGCTCTCGACGGGTGGGATGTTCGCGTCGAGCGCGCCGGTCTCGGGATGCACGGTGCGATTCGCCTGGGTGACGGACGCCGGCTCGCGGACCTACCGGCCGGACAAGTTCCTCGAGGTGATGGTCGCGGCGATGGCGCGTCGAAAGGTCACACCCAGCGATGCGTACGTGAACGCGGTGATGGAGTTGCAGGGGCCGGCGGCTCC
>JBIKMF010000344.1:0-4523 GCA_044359425.1 Phycisphaerales bacterium | reverse complement strand
AGCATCTCGCCGACGTTCTTCGCGGTGAGATGCTTGAGGGCGTACACCTTTTCGACGATCGTGCCCATGTCGGAGCGGTTGAGAACGCTCTCGCCGGGCCCGATGACGGGGACGTCCTGCTTGATCACTTCGGTGATGTCGCGCAGGGTGATGACCGTCGGTCCTTCAACGACCGCGACGCCGTTCTGGTACAGGGCGAGGATGAGCAGGTCGAGGGCCTTCTCACGCGCGATCGGCTGCTGGCTGAGCACCGTGACCTTGCGGGTGAGAACGTCCTGCTGGGGGATGACCACCTTGCCGGTGACTTCGGTGATGAAGGGCACGATGCGGTCGACGGTCTCGTTCTTGAACGCGAGTGCCGCGGGAGGGCCGTCGAGAACGCGGGGCTTTTCAGGCTGTGCCGCGGCGGCGGCTGCGGGCTTGGCTTCTTCCTGCGCGTAGGCGGGGACGGCGAGTGCCAGCCCGGCGGCGAGCACGAGGAGGGTTCCGAAAGTCCGGGTATCGAGGCGGCGATTGCTCATCGGAGCACTTCCTGGAGAAAGAGATTGGGGCACTGAAAGCCTGTTTACTTCGAGTCGAGCGGTGCGGGAGCGGGAGGGGTCTGTCCGAACGGCGTCGACGGCCTCGGGATGTCCTTGAAGACGACTTTGTCGCGGTCGAAGAGCGGGACGTTGAACTCAACGCCTCTCCACTCGACGCGGACCTCCCACGGGGGACTCAGGGCGAGGACCTTGAGATCTCCCTTTCCTTCTCCGCCGGCGACGAGCCTCGAGCCATCCGCGAACCAAGCGCTGTCGAGCATCATCGCGGTGAGCGCGGGGCCGCCGTAGGACGTGGGCTTGGGCGGGTCCTTGGGCGTTTCCTCGGCGACCTGCGGGGGTTCATCGGTGGAGGGCGGCGCGGGTGTGATGAGGAGCGAGCGACCGTTGATCTGCGAGAGGTATCCCTCGAACAGAGAGGCCTGCTTGTCGGCCTGCTCTTTGTCAACGGTCTTGGACTCGAGTTGCTTGGGCTTGGGGCTCAGCAGAGCGGCGGCGACCGAGTACAGACCCCACCCGAGGATGACGGTTGCGCACGCCGCGGCGATCACGGCGGCACCACCGGGTGCCTTGAGCGTTGCCGACGCCCAGCGGAAAGAGAACGGCGTGCTCAACGGTTCCTCGCTTTCTTGACCAGCACCCAGGTCTCGACCGAGATCGAGGCCCGGAGCGAACGACCCGTGTCGCGGCCTTCGGCTTTGCGCATCTGCACGCGGGAGAGCGTGGTGACCAGCGGGTGACGCTCGAGATCCGCGATGATGGCGGCGATGGCCTCGGGTTCACCGGTCAACTGAAGGTCGGTCACCAGTCGCTCGACGCGGAACGCGCTGTCGACCACCATGTTGAGCGTGGAGTTGTTCCCCAGCGGGACCGATCGCGACGTGCTCGAACGGTCGGCGAGATCCTGGCGAGAGAGGATGTCGTCAATGACCCGGTTGAACTCGACCGCGCGGGTCTCGCTCTCCACCGGCATCTCGATGTTGCCGAGCCTGCTCACGCCGATCGCCACGGTCTTGTCCGCGGCCTCCATCTGCTGGCGGTTCTGCTGGTACTGCGCCAAGATCGCTGCCTTCGCGTCCGCTCGCGCCTTGACCCGCGAGGTCGCATCGAGCACCGGTTCGGCGACTCCGAAGTAGAACGCAACTCCTGCCGCTCCCATTGCAGCCCATCGGATGGCCCGCGGAAGCCCCGCCCATCTGGTCGCGAACGATGTCATGTCCCACCTCCGCTGAGCTTGGCCTTCAGCAACGCGACTTCCTCTTCAAGGCGCTGCTTCGTCGCGGCGTCAAGGCCCGGGTTCTTCTGCACGTAGCTCCGCCGCGTGGCGAACTCGGTCGTCACCTTCGACCGCTCCATCTTCGCGATGTCGGCTTCCGAGAGCGGTGGGGGGACCGCGGCGGGCTGGCTCGGGGCCGGGCGGCGGGAGTCCGACGACGAGGAGCGGTCCTCGTCTTCACCGCCACGGCGAGGACGCTCGCTCCGGCGGTCCGCGGCAGGCTTGGCGACCGCGGTGTTCACCGCTCCTTCGCCGAACAAACGCACCGCGAGCGGTTGCTTGGCGTAATCCTCGCCCGTCACGGGCAGGTGCGGCTGAACGATGTCGGCGCTGATGTCGAACTCGACCCCGTTCTCTTTGCGTTCCTTGCGGTTGAGCTTCACGTTGGCGAACTGCTTCGTGCCGGTGAGCGCGGCCTGGAAGACGTTGACCAACTCGTCCTTCTCGGCGGTTCCCTGCAACGAGAGCCCTTGCTCGGGCGAGATGCGCACGTTCGGGACCGCGACGCCGATGGGGGCGATCCGCGAGATGTCGTGCATCAGCTTGGTCATCGGCAGCCGGCCGGACTTGGGATTGTCCAGTTGCGAGAAGAGCGCCGCTCGTTTCTTGAGCTGTTCACGGCCTTCTTTGCTGCTGTCGAGCTGTGCGGTGCGTGAACTCAAAACCGCCAGGCGGATGGTGTGGATGAGGTACGGGCCGCCGAGGGCGATCGCCGCCGCGGCACCCACGATCATCCAGGCCCGCTTGGGCTCGGCGAAGAACCGCACAACCTTGACCGCGGCGTGCTCGCGGATCCTCGGGGCGTCGGCGCTCATGCCCGCGAGCACTCGGATCGAAGGATCGGCCGCGCCCGCGATCATCGCGGCGCCGAGGGCGACGGCGTAGTCAACGATCCACTGCGGATCCGAACGTGCTCCCTCGACCTGCCCGCCGAGTCGTTCGCGGGTTGCGTCGTCGAGCAGCAGGCACTCGGCGCGGTTGAGCCCCGGCGCGTTCAGGCCCTGACGCGAGGCTCTCGCCGAAACGGCGGCCGCGTACGCGTGCTCCGATGAGTTGTCTTCCATCGCGGAGCCCGCGGCGGCCTTGCGGTCGTGCACGCTCGCCGAGCAGACGCTCCCGTCGGTTCGGTCCGCGTACATGGCGGTTCCGCCGTTCGCCACGAGCGCGGCGAGCGAGGCGGGAACCGAGACGAAATGTTCTTCGACCTCGCCAAACGGCGCCGGTGCTTCGGTTGTCATCCAACCCGTCAGCAGGGACTGTCCTGGCACGCCCGGGAACAGTCCCGCGGCACGCCGGTGGCTCGGCAGCGTTTCGGGGAGCTCGGCTTCGGCGAGGAGCCGCAGCGAATCGCCCATCATTTCGGGGGACGCGCCCGGCGCCGCAACAACCCGACAGATCGCGTGCGAACCGGGGAGGACCCGGATGAGCTTGGTCGCTCCGTAGCGCGTGACGGCACCGAGAATCGCGGCGCGGTCGCCGTCGGGCACGGGGCGGGCTTCCAGAATCGACAGCTCACGTCCGGTTCGGGCGACGAGCATCCGATAGCCGTCGCTCATGCGGTGCAGACAGACGATCACTTCGGCACCGCTGCGCCCTCGTGAGGTCCCGCTCTCTTTGTCGCTGATGGTCATCTGGCGTAGATCTCCTTGATCACCACCGGGAGCGTCGATCGATCGATCGTCGCGCACAACTCAACTTCGATGCCCGTGTTCGCGTCGACGCCGCGGCACGTCACTTCAAAGACGTTCGACGATACGTCGAACAGATCGTAGATGGTCGCCGCCGTGTTCCTCGTGACTCCATCGATTTCCAGCACTTCGGCGATCGAGAGGAAACCGGTGCTGCGCGAGGAACGCTCCCCGACGAGCGTGTCGGCGACGGTCGAGTCGAGCTCGGGAAGGTACTCGAAGAGCTTGGAGTCGCACGTGTTGATGTTGATCTTGCCCGGGATGGTCGGATCGGGGACACCGATCGAGCACTCGTTGAGGAGCGCCGAGAGCTGCTCCGTGTTGAGCGCTTCGACCTGCTGTTGCTGCTGGCCGCCGCCCGTGGCCTGCGCGGCTTGCTGCGCGAGTGTCTGGAGGTTGCTGCGCAGGAAGTCACGCATCTGGGGGTTTGAGGCGTTCTGCGCGTAGCTGAGGATCGCTTCGGCCTGCCCGGAGGTGACCTTGGTCCTCGTCATGATGCTGGATGCATCGGCGAGTGTGAGGTCGAGACGCTCCTCGCCCGAGGCTCCAAAGAGCGAGCCGCCCGTGCTCGCGGCCGTCAGAACGCCGGACCAGCCCGCGTCGAGCACGCCGTCCGCGTTGTCCGGGGGCCACGCCACGTCGCCGTCGTTCTCGTTGTCATCGAGTGCGCCGTTGAGATTCCAGTCTTCCCCTCGGACATCGAGCGGATCGACGCCCGCGACAAGCTCGAGTTCAAGGATCGACTGCATCGGCGCGTTGCGAGGGAGGTACGCGAACGGCATCGACTGGTAGTACCCGAGTTCCGCCCCCACCTCGCGGACATCGTCGTCCTCGTCGATCCAGTCGAGGATCGCGTCGGCGACATCCTCGGTCATGAACGGCTCGATCGTGAGAAGTTGGTCCCGCGTCGCGACGTTGATGTTCAACTTGGATCCGGGATCCCCGGGACCGTCGATCTGATCCTTGCCCGCGGTGCTCACGATCCGGTAGTTCGCGCCCTCGAGCGAATCGCGCGACACC
>JBIKMF010000343.1:0-4529 GCA_044359425.1 Phycisphaerales bacterium | reverse complement strand
GAAAAACCCCCGCCGAACGTGGCGGGGGTCTGTGCTTTCCTTATGGCCTATGGCCTAAGCCCTATGGCCTTCTTCTCAGCATCCGGGGAAGCCGATACCGGCGTTGTCCCAGCTGTTGAAGAACGCGATCACGTCGTCGCCGTCGACACCTTCGTCGCCGGTCACGTCGGCACAGATGTTGCCGTTGTCCCAGTCGCCGAAGAAGGTGATCACGTCATCACCGTCGATGCCACCGTCGTTGTTGTAGTCGCCGAAGCAGCCATCGGCCTGCCAGGGGCAGGGAGTGGAGCAAGCGATGTTGAGCAAGCCGCAGCCGTTCGCGGTCTGGTAGCCGCCCAGGCGGATCTTGTAGTAGTTGCCGGGAACAGCCGCAAAGCTGACCAGCGACTGAACGCCGGCGGTGTCGTCGTTGCACCCGAGCACGTTGGTCGGGGGGCAAGCGAAGGCATCGCCATACACGGCGAGCTTGGTATCGAAGGTGGAGCCGAAGGTGTCGACGGTCACCGTGCCGGCGCAGGTGGCCTGGTAGATGAACCAGACGTCCTGATTGACCTGCTGGTTGCCGGCGATGTCCGTGCACAGGCCGTTGGCCACGCCGTCCGTGGTCGCGCCGCGGTTGCTGAAGCCAACCGTGCCGTTGCCCACAAAGATCGCGTTCCCGCACGCGTTGTTGGGCAGGTTGCCCATGTTGAGCTGGAAGTTGCCGGTCTCGTTGGCGTAGCCGTTCACACGGATGTAGTAGGTGGTGCCAGCGGTCTGCTGCCAGACCACGCGGGAGAGCAGGCCGGTGCCCGAGTCATCGTCACAGGCGACGATCGTGCTCAGGTCGCCGGGGCAGCCGGTGTGGATCGACAGGGCGGTGTCGTAGGTGGAGCCCTCGGTATCGGCGACATAGAAACCGGAGCAGTCGGCAGTGAAGGCGTACCAGACGTCAGGGGAGGTCGTCGACGCGGCGCAGTTCGCCGCGCCGTCGTTGCTGGCGCAGCTGGTCGAGCCGGTGGCCGAGCCGCCGACCGCGATCGGAGTCGCCGCCGAGCACGAGTCGTTCGCGGGGCGAACGGGGTTGATGACCAGGGTACCGGTGCCCTGAGCGCCGTTGAAGCCGCCAACGCGGACCCAGTAGGAGACGCCGCGGGTGGCGGCCCAGGTCAGCGAAGAGCCGGCTCCGCAGCTGTCGTCGCTGCATGCGATGGACTGGTTGGGCCCGCTGGGGCACCCCGCGTACAGCGCGATACGGGTGTCGTAGCTGCGGTCGAACCCGCAGATCGAGGCGTTGATGTCACCGGTGCAGGAAGCGACGTACTGGTACCAGATGTCCGAACCGGTCTGCTGGTATCCGAACGCGGTGCAACCGGTCGCGGTGTCGACGAACCCGTCCGTGCTGGAGCAGACGGTGCTGAAGGGGAACGCGCCGTCGCCGACGAGAGCCGCGTTGCCGCAGGCGTTGTTGGAAGGAGCCGAGCACCCCGTGATGCCGAAGTTGAGCAGGCCCGAGCCGTTGGTGCCGCCGAAGCCGCCGACCTGGATGTAGTACCGCGTCCCGCGGGTCACGGCGAACTCGATGTAGGCGTCGCGCCGGGTGGGGTTGTCCAAGGTGCCGCACTGACCCGTGTTGTCGTCGTTGCAGGTGATATTGGTCAGGGAGCCACAGAAGCCCGAATAGGCCGCGACGACCGTGTCGAACGAGCTCACGTCGTGCGTGCCGCACGTGCTCACGACAACCGTGCCGTCGTAGGGGGCGACGTAGGTGTACCACACGTCGTTGCCGATGCTCCCGCACGTCGAGGGACCATCTGTGGTCGCATCGATGTTGCTGAAGCCCCACGTGCCCGGACCAATCTCCGCGGCAGACGAGCACGCGTTGTTGAGGGGTCCGGTGTCCGAGCCGCCGGTCAGGCAGCCGCGGCTGTTGCGGTGGCCGACGATCGCCGCGATGGAGTTGGTGCCGCACTCATCACCCGTCGTTCCGAAGCGGTTGATCGAGGTGACGAAGGGGTTCATCGTGAAGGCCGGGCTGGAGCACGGGCAGTGGCAGGAGTTCCAGTTGTGGCCCGTCTCGTGCGCAACCAGGTCGGCCGCGCTGGAGAGGTTGAAGTTGTTGAACTCGGTCTGTGACACGCCGTAGCCGAAGGAGCTGTTGCAGACCACGCCGATGTACGCGGTACCGATCACGCCGCCCGTGGGCTTTCCGGTAAAGAGGTGGGCGATGTCGCGGGTGATCCCGCCGCGGTTGGCGTTCCAGAAGAGGCGCATCTCGTCGAGCATGCCGCCGGTGGTGCCCTGACCGTACGGGTCGGGCTCGACGGTGTTGACAATCGTCGAAGCGATGGTGTGGACGATGTCCACGTCACGCTCGTACTGCACGTTCATCACGTTGTACACGAGGTTGATGCGGCTGTTGACGAGGGAGCTGCTGCCGTAGAGGTTGAAGTACTCAAAGTCGCACTCCACCGCGACCTGCGCGGTGGAGCGGGTCGCGCCACGCTCGCCGTAGCCGCCGCCGAAGCGCTCGCCGATCCGGTGCTGAGCCTCCTCGACGCCGCACGCCGCGCCCGTCTGGCGGACCTGATCGGCGGTGTAGATCACGTACAGGTCGGCGGGGGCGCCGGCCACGCGACCGGCTACCGGCTCGATCCAGTACTGCTCGTCGGCACCGAGAGCGATCGTCGCCCAGACGCCGTCGGGCATCACGCCACCGGCCACGATCGCGTTAAGCTGCTTGTCCACCGTGCCGCGGAAGGTGTTCACCGGGCCCGCGTCGACCTCGAACAACTGACCGTTCTGACGGGCCTCGTAGAGCTTGAAACCGGGTGCCCGCACCGAGTAGGGCGCGAGCTTCAGCGCGCGGATCTCGCCGTTGATCGGCACCAGCAGCTCGGTGGGCTGGCCCTGGGCCAGGTCCACGTCCATGCGGAAGAACTCGCCCCCGGTCAGCCCCAGGAGCTCGAAGTTGATGACTTGATCGGCAGCCGCCGGCGCCTCGAGCATCGGGATCTGCTGGGCGTTCACCATGCCTGCGCTCATCACGAGCCCGCAGGCCGCGACAAGCAGTTTCGAAAGTCCACGCATACGTACTTCTCCTCAACTCCACCCGGGGTGATCGACAGCACTTGCCCGAGGCACCCCAGACACTCGAGCGCTGCGCCGTCCGATGGTACCGCATCCGACGTGCGGCGTTAAGCAAAAAGCGGTTGAACATCGGGCGGCACCACGAGAATCCGCACAACTTTCCGTGAAGAAGTTCGCCACCGGGCATCGTCCACCTCGCCGTGCGACAAGGAAGCCCACCGGGCGCAGATAAAAACAGAAAACCCCCGCCGACAGCGGCGGGGGTCTGTGCTTTCCTTATGGCCCATGGCCTAAGCCCTATGGCCTTCTTCTCAGCATCCGGGGAAGCCGATACCGGCGTTGTCCCAGCTGTTGAAGAACAGGATCACGTCGTCGCCGTCAACCGAGCCATCGCTGGTCGCGTCGGCGCAGGCGCCGTTCAGGTCCCAGTCACCGAAGAACGCGATCACGTCGTCGCCGTCGATCGACCCGTCGTTGTTGTAGTCCGCCGCGCAGCCGTCACCCTGCCAGGGGCAGGGGGTCGTGCAGCTGACGTTGATCACGCCGCAGCCACGCCCGGTCAAGAAACCGCCGACGCGGATCTGGAAGAGCTGGCCAGCGGTGGCGTTGAAGGTCACCCGCGACTGAAGCCCGCAGGAGTCGTCGTTGCACACGATGGGATTGGTGGGAGGGGTGGCGCTGTAGTTGTTGTACACGGCAATCTTGGTATCGAAGCCCGAGCCGCAGGTGTTGATCTCGACGGTGCCGTTGCACTCGGCGAAGTAGTAGTACCAGAGGTCCCCGTTGACGTTGTTGTCCCCGAACGCCAGGCAGATGCCCTCGGGGTTGCCGTCGGTGTTCGCACCGCGGTTGCTGAAGCCAACCGTGCCGCTCACGAGCTGGATCGGGTTCGCCGCGCTGTCGTTGGGCAGGTTGCTCACCGTCATCTGGAAGTTACCCGCGGCGTTGTTGAAGCCGCTCACGCGGATGTAGTAGGTGGTCCCGGCGGGCTGCTGCCAGACCGCGCGAGAGAAGGGGAACCCGGCGCCGTCGTCATCGCACGCCACGATGTTCGAGAGGTTGCCCGGGCAACCGGTGTGCACCGAGATGGCCGTGTCGTAGCCGCTGCCGAGGGTGTCGGCGGAGTAGCTGGCCGTGCAGTCCGCCGTGAAGGCGTACCACACGTCGTTCGAGGTCGCCGACCCGGCGCAGTTGGCCGTGCCGTCGTTGCTGGCGCAGGCGGTGCTGCCCGTGACCGGCACGCCCGCCGTCACCGGCAGTGCGCTCGCGCAGTTGTCGTTGACGGGGAAGGTATCAGCGCCACGCGTCACGTTCAGGTCGAACGTGCCGCTCTGCTGGTTGTAGCCCGCCACCCGCACCAGGTACGTCGTACCCGCCGCGAGCGACGCCGTGATCCGCGAGCCCAGACCACACGCGTCGTCGACGCACGCGATCTGGGTGCCGCCGCAGCCCGTCCACAG
>JBIKMF010000048.1:0-16089 GCA_044359425.1 Phycisphaerales bacterium | reverse complement strand
GCTGTCCCTGCGCCACCAGTGAGTTCACGATCTGCATCATCGCCACGAGCGCCGCCGGATCACGGGGATACCGCTCTTTGGCGCCGTCGTAGTAGCGGATGGCCGCGTCGTAGTCCTTCAGGTCGAAGGCGCAGTCTCCCATGTAGAACGCGGAGTTCCGCTCGTACAACTCCTCGAGCGCCGTCTTGTGCTCAAGGCCAGCGAGCGTCGTCTCTACTTCCTCGTACACGGCCAGGGCCTTGCGAAGCCGATCGAGCCGCTTCTGCTCGAGGTCCCGCCGCTCACCCTCCGGACGGTCCTCACCGGCCAGGTCTTTCGCGATCGAACCGGCCGACAGGCGGTAGCTATCCCCGAGTTTGTAGCGTGCGGCGTGAACCCGATCCGCGATGCCGTCCTTCTCCGCCCGCTGCAGGTACTCCTCGAATCGCTCGACGGACCGCTCGTACTGGCCGGTGCGGTAGTAGTACTCGCCGAGCTGAAGGAGTGCACCACGGAACGTGTCGGTGCGCGTGCCGCCCACAGCGCCCGATACGACGCCCGTCAGCAGCCGCTCCGCGTCTTCGTCGTTCTTGTCGTCGCCGTCGAGAAGATAGGTCTGGGCGAGCGGCACGATCGCGGCATCGGCCCACGACCCTGTACCGTCCACCTCGCGCCCCTCGATCAGAGCCTGATAGGACTTGGCCGCCAGTTCGAGATCGCCCCGGGCCTGGAACGCCTGCGCGAGCCTGAACCGTGCTTCCGCGTTCCGCAGATCGGACGGGAAGTCGAGCGCGAACTGCTGGAACGCGGTCACCGAGGCATCCAGGTCACCCGCGCGGTCGAACGCGTCCGCCGCCGCCCAGAGCGACTGGCCGTACGCGGCGTTGTCCGTCTGGACCACCTTCGCCGAGTGCCTGCGGTAGTACTCGCCCGCCGAAACAAAGTGCGTCCTGGCCTCGCGCTGGGTCGCCGGGTCCACGTTGGCGAGCGTGATCGCGCTCGAACCCGCCGCCTCGACCAGCACGCGCTCGGCCATCCGCTTGTGGACTTCCGCGAGCGCCACACACACGTCGGCGCCGGCGCCCTCCCCCCCACTCACCTTCTCCGCGAGTTCGCCGAAGCGAAGGGCGTTGTCGAACGCCTCCTGCTCGAACTGCTCGCGATACCGACCGAGCAGGCTCGCCACGATCTCACCGACCCCGGTCTCCCCCATCTCGCTCCCGGAGGACACGATCTCCAGCAGCCGCTCGTAACTCACGAACGCGTCCTCGAGAAGCTCCGGCCGCTCGAGCGAGAATCTCGCGTTCAGTTCCGCCAGACCGAGCAGGGCCCCTGCCAACTGCGGGCTATAGCTGAATCGCTCCACGATCGACGCGTACCGGTCCTTCGCCGCCTGCACGCCATCCTCGCCCTGATCCCGCTCGATGCCCGCACGCAGCACTTCGACCGACGCCATCAACGGGTGCTCTTCGCCCAGAAGCCCCGCCGCAACTTCCAGCTGCGCGAGCGCGTGCTCACCGTCGTTCACCGAGACGTACGCCCTCGCCAGCGCGACGTGCACCTCGCCGCGAACCTCTTCGTTGCCGGATGACTGATCCAGGCCAACCAGCGCGCGAACGGCTTTCGTGATCGCGTCCTCCGCGTAGCCCTGACGGACGAGCAGCGTCGTCTGACGCGCGATCGTCCAGAGCTTCACGTCATCGGAGATCCCGCGTTCCGCGAGCAGCGCGTTGAGCAGGTCGAGCGCCCTCGACTCGTTGCGCCGCTTGCCGCCGATACTCTCTTCGATGATCCGCTGGATGATCTCCGTACGCTGCGACTTCATCTCATCCGACAGCGACTGCACGTACGCCAGCGACTCGTCGATCTCTTCCTCATCGAGGTGCGCGTTCGCGAGGAACCACCGATCCATCTCCTCGAGCGTCGCGTTCACCTTCTTGGCTTCTTCGTACTCTCGGATCACGTTCCGGTTGTTCTCCGGACGGTTGATCCCCAGTTCCTTCTGCCCCTTGTAGAGCGACCTCGCGCGGATCAGATGAAACTCGCGACGCTGCTCCGGGCTCGCCGCCTTCGCCAGCTTCGGCAACACCTTCGTGTTGAGAATCTCGATCGCCTCTCCGTACCGCCCGTCCTTCTCCAACGACTCTGCGACCGTCAGGTCCCCGCCAACCTCGGGCTTCGGCGCGTGCTTCACCGCGTACACCAGCCCCGAAACCAAGAGCCCACCCGCCAGCACCAACACCGGAACCTGCCACAGGTCCTTCCACCTCGGCGCACCGACAGCCCCGACCGCTTGCGCGGGGGCTCCGCCCTCTCCGCCGGGATTGGCTTGCGACTCAGTCAACTGTTCCTTCCATCGACGTCTCGACCCGCGCGGCTTTCGCGCATCCTCGCGAACTCAGCCAACTTGTTATCGGGCGACTCGCGCAGACGACTTCACAAGTGCGCAAGAATATCCGAACGTACCGTACATCATGCGAACAATCAGGCCTCGTCGTCGCTCTCGGCCTCGTCCTCGTCCGGAAGGACCACCACGGTCCCCGCGAGCTGGTCCGGACGGCCCCGCCCCTCGGAGTCCAGCGCCCCGAGGATCGCCAACGGGAAGGCGACCCACTTCAGGGTGTTTCGGAGGAGAATGCGGCCGAAGGATGCCGCGCGAGGGATCGGCTGACCGGACGCGTCGGTGGTGACGTGGATCACCCGCAGCCCCAGGAGCAACTTACCCGGGGTGCGGCCACCGACCGATTCTCCCGTAACCCCGAGCACGAAACAGCAGACCAGCGCGCCGGTCAGGAGATCAAAGAAGGTCAACCGGTCGGGGTCCATCGCGCCCATGTCCTCGCCGAGGGCACGGAAGACAAAGTGCGAGATCGCGAGCGAGAGCCCGATGTCGAGCGACGCGGCCATCATCCGACGCATCGTCCCCGGGAGCGAGAACCCGTACGGAAGATGGAACGCTCGCTTGTCTTCGGGCCTCAGCACGAACGCCAGCGTCGAGGCCGTGACCACGATCAGCACGAACACAAGGAACCGGTACTCGCTGCGCGACACCGGCCCACCGAGCTTCAACTCGCCCTCGTACACCACGAGCCCCTGGTCGAGGTCCAGCTCCCATCCGATCCTGGCGAACGAGCCGCTCGCATCATCGGCGGTCCACGCCACAAAGACGTGATCGACGTCGTCGAGGACGAGCGTCGCGGCACGCCGCGGGGCCCGCTCGATCTGCTTCCATTCAGCGTCCTCCGCCAACCGGCGGACGCCCAGGCCGTTTTTCTCATCCCACGCGACCAACCACATCGCGTCGCCGGTATCGAGCACCTTGTCGATCTCGCGACCATCGAGGCGTGGAAGCGGGATGTCGTCGCAGGTCCATGCGAGCGGAAGATCGCCCCGGGGCGAGTCCCACGGCGTTGAAACGGCGTCCTCACGCGCGGCCTGGGAATCTCGCGACGGCCACTGGAGCACCACCGTCCAGCGGCTCCAGCCACTGCTCCCGCGGATCAGGAGCCGTGCCGAGTGGACGGCCTGATGAACATCCACAGCGATCGCTTCGCTCAACTGCGAAGCGAGACCCTTCGGCGTGAGGATGCGCCGCCACTCATCGTCCGCGAGCAGCCACACGGTCGCATCGGCGCTGTCGCGGAGTATGGCGAGGGGGCCGCGTTCGCTCGCGCCGAAGCCCAACAACTCTCCCTCGCCCGGAAGAACACCGACGAGTTCGATCCCGCCCGCGGGGAGCGTCGTCCATGATCCGGCCCGATCCCGCACCGCGCGAACCCGATAGACCCGCCGGCCGCCTTCTGCACCCGGCGTGTCCGCGCCGAACACGAGGTAGAGCGCGTCTTCGACGGCCGCGAGCGCAATCGGGAGCGACTCCAGCGGCATGGCGAATCGCGCCTGACCGGGGACCGAAAGCCCACGCGGCCGGCTCGCGATCTCGATTTCGTCCGGGGCCTTCCGCGGCGTCACGTGCATGAGCGCCCACGGTGAGACGGAGTCCGTCTGCGTCACGAACCAGCCGTGCGACGCACAGGATTCGCCCGCAACGCTGCTCGCCGCGGGCAGCGGATCAACGCCCGCCCACGCACGACCGATGGCCGCCAGCAACGAGAGCAAAACCGCCAACGTCTTGAGGTTCACGGCTGCTTCTCACCCGCGGCGGCTCCGCGCGGCACCCACTCGTCAAGGTTCTCGAGAGGGTCGATCCCGTACCGCTCGACGAGCGTCTCGAAGTCGAAGTTCACGTCCTTCTGTCGCTCCGCCGGGTTCTCTGTGCCGGAGAGCCGGATCGTCATCCGGGTGCGCTGCGCCGGGATCTCGACCTCAAACACACTCGCGGCCCGGGGCTTCGCGATGGTGTTGCCGCGGACGGGGACGACGACGTATCGCGAGAGATCCGCCGCAACAGCGAGGTCGCCGAACTCGTCGACGAGCTCGATGCGGGCGGGCTCAAACGTCACGGGGTCGAGCTCGAGTCGCTTGACGCCACGAAAGGCGGGAAGAACCACGCGAACGCGGGCGCCGTCGTCGGTCCAGGAAACTTTCGCCGGCGCGGTCGGATCCAGTGGCACGATGCCGAGCAGTTCCGCGAGGTCCGCGGGCTGCACCGGGACGCCAAAGCGTTCCACGACTTCGCGGCGGGCTTTCGCGTGCGTGCCGTACCAGCCTCTGTTCTGTTCGGCGACATCGAACCACCAGAAGCGCTCGTCGTTCGATCCCATCACGAACAACGTGGAGCCGACCTTGTCGATCCGCAGATTCATCGAGCACGGCCGACGAAACTGCATGTACCCCTCGATCTGATCCGACCGCATCTCCCCGTTCTCGTCCGGGCGCGTCACCGCGAGATCGGCCTGCGCCGCAACGCGGTCGAGCTTCGCGACGCGAGCGTTGTACCGGGCGGAGATCTCCCGATATCCGGGAGTCTGCGTGCGTTTGCGGATTGGCTGGGCCGAGGTGTCCTCACCTCCCCCGCCGCCCAAGGTGGCGCAGCCTGCCACCAAGGCCGTGAGCACCGCGATCCCGAAGAGTCGCGACACGCGGGCGAGACTCATGCGGTCCCCTTCGCCGCGGCGGCATCGGATGCACCGTCCACAGGCACGATCTGACCGAGTTGCTCCATCGCATCGGAGATCATCTGCTCGTCCAGCCCGGGGTCGACGACATCGATCGGGGCCTGCTCGAGAGAGGCACCCTTGGGCAGCACCTTCATCCCGGCCGCGGTCGCGGCGAGGCACCTGAGCGCACGACGCCTGACCAGGAGAAGCGCGAGCAGATACCGGAAGCAGAGCTGCTTCGGCTCCGTGGCGGCGCCCAGCTCCTCGAAGAGTTCGAGCAACTCCGGGTCGCTGAGCAGTTGCTGCTTCTTGGTCTCGCCGGGCTGGTACTGCGTGCGCCAGAGCCCAAAGAGCCGCAGCGGCTCGGTGGGCCGTGCACCCTTGTCCCACGCCTGGGCGCAGAAATCCAGCCGTTCGAAGGCCTGGTTGCCCTCGCGCTCGCAGAGGGTCGCGACGATCGTTTCGCCGGTCTGGAACTCCCGACCGCTCGCGGCACAGGTGCCGGGCGAACGAGAAACGCTGTAGCTGGATGCTGCGAATGCCATCGTGCCAGTGTAGGTGGAACCCGCGCCGACCGGTTCAACACCCAATGCGGAATGTCCGCTGGGGCGTGCCCCCCTCACCGACGTCGAACCGCATGGTCTTCCCGCACTTGCCGCAGCGCGCGAGGTAGAAGTCCCCCCCCACCGCCCGGAATACCAGTTGGTAGAGCCCCGCGCACTCGAACCAAACCTGGATCGACGGCCGGCCTCGAGGGTCCGGGGCCGGGGGCTGCTTCCCTTCGGTGATATCGATTCCGCCTGAGGCCATGACAGTTCATCGGCAGGGAACGGTTTCGGATTGCAACGGCACCCAAACCAAACATAACCCTATCCGATTCTCGCACTCTTGGTCGTGTGGAAGCCCGATCGGGGGCGACGTAGAGTCCATTCTCGCCTTTGTACCACCGGCGAGCCGATTCACTGTGAGGTCCGGTGGTGGCGGACTCTGAAGGAACCTTGTTCCCGACCATGTTGGCTGCGCCACTCACCGTCCTCGCCGATCCACCTCCGCCCCCCACCGCCATCGGTCTCATCGCCGGCGGCGGGCGGCTGCCGATCGTGATTGCCCAGTCGCTCCGCGAGGCGGGCCACGCGGTGCACGGGCTGGGCTTGGCGAATCAGTTTGAACCCGAACTCCCCCCCCTGTGCGACTCCTTCCGGGAAGTCGGGGTGCTGCGGATCGGGAGTTGGGGCCGGATCCTGAGCAAGCTCGGGGTGCGGCACGCGATCATGGTTGGCAAGGTGGACAAAGCGAAGCTGATGCACGACCCGCTGCGGGTCCTGAAGAACGTGCCAGATCTGAGGACGATCATCAGCTGGTACAAGCACCTCAGGCAGGACAAGCGTTCTGCCGCGGTGCTCACGGTGGTCGCCAACGAACTTGACAAGTGCGGAGTGACACTCTTGGACTCCACCGCCCCGATCCCGCAGGAGCTGGCCTCCGACGGGGTGATGACCAAACGCCAGCCGACCGCCGCGCAGCGGGCGGATATCGAGTTCGCATGGCCGCTTCTGGCCCAGACGCTCCGGCTGGACATCGGCCAGGCGATCGCGGTGCGAGAGCGCGACGTGATCGCGGTCGAGGCGGTTGAAGGCACAGACCGGATGATCGAGCGCTCGGGCCAACTCTGCCGCAGCAAGGGGTGGACGCTGTGCAAGGGCGCACGGGCGGGCCACGACCGGCGTGCAGACGTGCCGACCGTCGGCATCAACACGATCAAGAACCTGCACCAGTGCGGCGCGGGGTGCCTCGCGCTCGCAGCGGGCGATGTGATCATGCTCGACAAGCGGAAGATGATCGAGCTGGCCGATGAGCTCGGCGTTTCGATCGTGGGCGTGCCCGCGGCGCACAGCGCCGGGCTTCTGTGAGCGAGAGCCCGTACGTCGGGAGGGGTGGACTGAAGTTGCGGCACGCGCTCGACGCGTTCGGGATCGACGTCACGGGGTTCGTGTGCGTGGACCTGGGCTGCTCGACCGGTGGCTTCACCGACTGTCTTCTCCAGGCCGGGGCCTCAAGGGTGTACGCGGTCGACACGGCGTACGGCGAACTCGCGTGGAAGCTCCGCAAGGACCCGCGCGTCGTGGTATGCGAACGGAGCAACGGCCTGCACCTTGCCCCGCGCGAGAGTCTGGATCTCGCGGTCGCGGACATGGGGTGGACCCCGCAGCGGCTGCTGATTCCCGCCGCGCGGAAATGGCTCAAGCCCTCGGGCAACATCGTGACGCTGGTCAAGCCGCACTACGAGCTCCGCGATCGGGACAAGGGTGCCCTGCCCCGGGGCGGGATTCTGGATCCCGCCGAGGCCGAGCGGATCACGAATGACGTGATCGCCCAGATGCCGACGTGGGGCGTCGAAGTGCGCGGCGTGACTCGGTCCCCGATCCTCGGCGGGGAGCACAAGGGCAAGGGCACCGGCAACGTCGAGTGGCTGGTGTGGGCGGTTCTGGCCGCGGCTAGTGAACCCGTCCGCGACGCCCGAGCTGCATCGTCCTGATCGCCGCCTCGCGAATGTCCGCCGCGCTGGTGTCGAACATGAGACCGGTCGCGGGACCGAGGAGGATGGGCCTTGAGCTGGCGAGCATTTCGAGGATCTGCTTGCGCGAGACCAACTCGTTGAACGTGCGGGACTCGCCAGAGACCGGATCGGCGACGGTGAGCGGGTTGCCGTTGCCATCGCCCTCGAGGAAGCCAGAGATCTCGGACATCTCGCCCGCGCGACGGGGAGCGATGTGCACGAAGCCTGCTCCGACGCCTCCCGCCGCACCGACCGAGTCGGTCCCGGTTTCACGGTGGTGGCACCCATTGCAGGAGATCATGGCCATGTTCGCGCGGCGGAGGGGGTCTGCGTTGGGCGCGTCCCACACGAAGCCGGGCGAGAGTTCCGAGGCGGCGGCGCGGAAGGGGACTCCCTCGTAGGTCAGCGGCACGGACAATCCGGCTTCCTCGCTGGTGTTGATGAACGAGGCAAGGAGGTCGGTGCCGTTGAACGCGTTGGCGGGAGTGCCCTTGGCGTCGGCGGGGACAAGCCCGTCGTTGCCGAGCGAGAACTCGCGGAACTGCCAGGTGTCCGCGAGAGCGGCCTCGCCGGTGCGCAGTTGCTTGAGGGTCGTGAGGTCATCGGTGATCTCACGAAGGGCGTTGTTGAACCCGTCGCCGAAGTTCCGTTCGCCCAAAGCGTGCCACCGTGTGGCCCAACTGGAAACGTCAAAGAACGACTCACCGGCCTGCTGGTACTCGAAGATCACGGTGAAGGGGAGGGGCTCGCCGGCGGCATCGATCGCGCCAAAGACGAATCGCCCCTCGCCGGCTCCATCAACCGGACCACCGTACGGGTTGGTGGCGGCGAGGTCGGTTCGGTTGACGATGGCGAGAAGCCGGAAGGGCGCGTCGTCCCAGCGAACATCCCAGAGTTCGTCGGGGATGCCCTGCTGGCCGCTGCGGGCCTTCCACTGCTCGATGATGCGGTCGCGGATCGCCGGGCGAGCGGCGATGGTCTGACCGTTGACGGTCTGGTCGGTTTCCCAGGTCAGCAGCCACCGCTTGAGCCCCGCCTGCGCATCGGCGTCGTTGGCGAAGAGCCCCCGGAACCTGCGGCCAAACGTCCACGCGCCATCGGACTCGGTCGCGTGGCGTGATTCGACCACGGAGAGGTCACGGATCATCAGTTCCTTGTCGATGACCGCCTCGCGGATCGGATCGGGATCCGGGGGAACGGGCATGAGGTCCTTGAGCGCCAGCTTGCCGAGCGACACCCGGTAGCTGCGTGTCCCGTCGGTCACCGTCACAACCCCGCTCAGCTTCGAACGCGAGTCCCAGTCCGCAGGCCCACCCGAGATAGCAATCGAGTTACCGGCGGGCGCTGCGAGGGTCACCCCGCCCGCCTGCACGCCCTCGGTGGTGATGAATGGAACGGCGAGCGTTCCTTCGGAGATCGGATCGGCATTGAACGCGGGCTGCCAGAGTTCACGGTTGCGCCCCACCGCGCGGGTGATGACGACGCTCTCCACGCGTAGACGCGAAACACTCTGGCCCCGCTTGGTTGGCGCGAGGCTCACGGCGCCCGAAACGGCGGCGGACTGATCGAAGATCGCGAGTGCGGCGGTGTCGAAGATAAACGGACGGCGCACGAGTTTCACCGTCAGAGCGATGTTCTGCCGACCGATCTTGAACGTCTTGGTCGTCGCCGACGAGTCCTTCAGCTGACGGACGGGGCCTCGCCACTGGCCGTTGACGGATTGCTGCCCCAAAGCCACGACGGGGGAGAGGGTGAGGGCAGCAAGAGCGACGAGCAAGGCGGCACGATTCATGGAGTATCTCCGGCGGACGGTTGGTCACCCCTGACCACTGAAAGGTATCGGCGGATGGCGGGGACCACAAGAGAATCCGCCGGCAAAGGGGGGGAGAACTTCCGGGAAATCCGGGTGTCTTATCGCATCGGCGGTGTCCAAAGCAAAAGGAGCCCGCCATGATGGCGGGCTCCTGGAGTTTGAACGGAATGAGAGTCGGCTCAGGCCTGGGGAACGCCGGCCTTCTGCTCTTCAACAAGCACGGCCTTGCGGCTGAGCTTGATGCGGCCCTGATCGTCGATGTTGATCACCTTCACGCGGACGGTGTCGCCGATCTTCACGACCTCGGAGACGCTCTTGACGTAGCCCTCGGCGAGTTCGGAGATGTGGCACATGCCGTCCGTACCGGGAGCCAGTTCGATGAACGCGCCGAAGTCCTTGGTGCTGACGACGCGGCCGTTGAACACGGTGCCGACCTTGATCTCGGAGCACATGGCCTCGATCTCGGCCTGGGCCGAGGCGATCGTGGCGGCGTTGCTGCCGGCGAGCTGTACGGTGCCGTCGTCTTCGACGTCGATCGTGACGCCGTACTTGTCCTGAAGGCCGCGGATCATCTTGCCACCGGGTCCGATCAGCTTGCCGATCTTCTCGGGGTCGATCTTGAGGGTGATGAGGCGCGGGGCGAGCGGGCTGATCTCGGAGCGGGGCGCCGCGATGACCTTCTCCATGATCTCGATGATCTCGAGACGGCCCTGCTTGGCCTGCTCGAAGATGCGTTCGATCTGCTCGAGGTTGAGACCACGGGTCTTGAGGTCAAGCTGGATACCGGTGATGCCGTCGCGGGTACCGGAGACCTTGAAGTCCATGTCACCGAAGAAGTCCTCTTCACCGATGATGTCGGTGACGAAGAGCTCGTTCTGGTCGTTGTCGTCCGCGAAGCGGCCGACGCTGATGCCGGCGCAGGTCGCGCGGATGGGGACGCCCGCGTCCATCATCGCGAGGCAGCCGCCGCAGACGCTTGCCATCGAGGAGGAACCGTTGCTCTCCGTGATGTCGCTGACGACGCGGATCGTGTACGGGAAGTCCTCGGGGCTGGGGAGGATCGCGAGAAGGCTGCGCTCGGCGAGGGCGCCGTGGCCGATCTCACGACGACCGGGGGCCATGATGCGCTTGGCTTCGCCCGTCGAGAACGGGGGGAAGTTGTAGTGCAGCGTGAACTTCTTGCTGTACTCGGGGATGAGGCCGTCGATGATCTGCTCGTCCTTGCCGGTGCCGAGGGTCACGGAGCAGATGCTCTGCGTCTCGCCGCGCTGGAACAGAGCGGAGCCGTGCGTACGGGCGAGCAGGCCGGTGGCGCCCGTGATGGGGCGAAGCTGGCGAGGGCCGCGGCCGTCGGCGCGGATCTGCTGCTGGACGATGAGGCGGCGGGTGACCTTCTCCTCGAGACGCTTGAAGGCTTCCTTCGCCATCGAGCGGTTCTTGACGCTGGCGGAGTAGGTGTCGTAGGTGCCAGAGCCGTTGAGGGCGAAGTGGGTGTCGAGGAACTCCTTGCGGAGCTTGTCCACGGCCTCGCCGCGAGCGGCCTTGCCGGGGATCTGACGCGCGGCGGTCATCTGCTTCTCGCAGGCAGCGCGGGTCTTCTCGACGATCTCGGGGGTCGGCAGGTGGAGCTGACCGGCGACCTTGGGCTTGCCGGCCTTGTCGACGAGCTGCTGGATCAGGGCGAGCACGTCCTTGATGTGCTCGTAACCGAAAGCAAGGGCCCCGTGGACGCCCTTCTCATCGACCTCGGCGGCGCCGACTTCGATCATGTTGATGCCGTCCTTGTGGCCGGCGACAACCAGGTCGAGGTCGGAGTAGTCCATCTGCGAAACCGTGGGGTTCAGCACGTACCGGGGGCCGTCGTCCGTGTGGATGCGACCAACGCGAACCGTGGCGGTCGGCCCCTCGTAGGGGACGTCGCTCAGCGCGAGCGCGGCAGCGGCAGCGGTACCGGCGAGGACATCGCTGTCGTTCTCGCCGTCGTGGCTGAGAACGAAGACCTGAACCTGGACTTCATCGAGGAACCCGTCGGGGAAGAGCGGCCGCATGGGGCGGTCGATCATCCGCATCGTGAGGATTTCCTTCTCGCTGGGCGGACCTTCACGCTTCTTGAAGCCACCGGGGAACTTGCCCGCGGCGGCGGTCTTCTCGCGGTAGTCCACCGTGAGGGGGAAGAAGTCGATGCCGTCGCGCGGGGCCGCGCGGACGACCGTCGCGAGGACCGTCGTCGAGGCGTATGTCGCCATCACGGCGGCGCTGCACAGCTTCGCGATCACGCCGGTCTCGAGGATCAGCGTGCGACCGCCGATCTCACGCTCCACGCGGACGAGCTTCTCGAATGGGGGAGGAAGTTCTGCCATAGGTTCTTTCCGTTTCCTTGGGGGCGTCCGCGATGCTTCGACGAATCACGCGGTGTGTTCGTCGGACCGAGAGCGGATCCGCCCGTGCGAGTTGTTCTGGTCGCGCCTTCCGAAGGACCGTGCCGGCGAATGGCAGAAGACAAGAGGCAGCCGCACTGCGCCTTGTCCACTGCCTTCCGCGCGGCCTCCCGCGGCGGTTCACGACCGCCAAAACGAAAGCGGCCCGCGGCGTTTTCATGCCGCGGGCCGATGGATTACTTGCGGAGGCCCAGCTTCGCGATCAGCCCCTGGTACCGCTCCGGCGCCGTCCGCGCCAGGTACTTGAGGAGCTTGTTGCGACGACCGACCATCATCACCAGCCCGCGCCGGCTGTGGAAGTCCTTGTCGTGATCGCCCATGTGCTCGGCGACCGCGTTGATCTTCGCCGTCAACATGGCGACCTGAACCTCGGGCGAGCCCGTGTCGGTACCATGGACGCGGTGGGTGGTGACGACTTGCTTACGCTGCTCTGCAGAAATGGCCATTCGTTCGCATCCGATTCAAAAGAGGACTTTGGTTACCTTGGGAGGGAGGATAGGCGAGGGGTGGTGCGGAATCTAGCTCCCCACGACCCCAAACACCTGTCTTACCACCCGTGGCAGTTCACGCCCTGTCCCACCCAGCAGGTACAAACACCGGCCTCCCTCCGCATCCCGCTGGACAATCCTCCAGCCAGTAGATTCATTGGGTACAGAGCGTCGCCCCCGGGGGTTCGCCTACTCCCCCGAACTGCCGCCCCTGGCCGCGATGTCCCCGTGAAGAGCAACGCTCTACAGGCCACGCCGCCCGAGTCTTGACGGCTACCGTTTGCCCCATGCCAAGCCTCGCCCCCCGTGTTGTCAACCTCCGTCCCTCCGTCACCGTGGCGTTCATGAACCGAGCCAAGGCCATGAAGGCTCAGGGTCTGGACGTCCTGAGCTTCGCGGCGGGCGAACCCGACTTTGACACCCCCCAGCCGATCAAGGACACCGCGATCAAGGCCCTGTTGGCGGGGCAGACCAAGTACATGCCCACGCTCGGCGATACCGAGACCCGGGCGACGATCGCCCGCAAGTTTGCGTCCGAGAACGGGATCCCCGGCATCACCGCGGACCACATCACCATCGGCTCGGGCGGGAAGCACTCCCTCTATGTGGCCTGCCACGTGCTCTTTGACCACCCCAAGCCCGGCGAAGCGCCCCAGGAATGCGTCCTCCCGGTCCCGGCCTGGGTGAGCTACGCGCCGTTGGTCGAACTCGCGGGCGGGAAGGTTGTTGAGGTTCCGACGACCGTGGAGACGGGGTTCAAAGCGACGGCGGCGCAGATCAAGGCGGCGATCACGCCGCGAACACGCATGCTGGTGCTGAACTCGCCGAGCAATCCGTGCGGAACGATGTACACGCCGGACGAGCTGCGGGCGATCGGGCGGGTGGTGGCGGAAGCGGTGGCGACGATCGCACCCGAGATGGTGATTCTGTCGGACGAGCTGTACGAGAAGATCACCTTTGGAGGGATCCCCCACTTCTCGATCGGGAGCATGCCGGAGGTCGCGGAGCGGACCATCACGCTCAACGGCCTTTCGAAGGCGTACGGGATGACGGGCTGGCGGGTCGGGTACACGGGCATGCCGGGGGAGTTCGGGCTGAAGTTCACGAACGCCATGGCGACGCTGCAGGGCCAGATCTCCACCAACATCACGTCGTTCGTGTATCCCGCGATCCGCACCGCGCTGACGGATTGTGGTCCACAGGTTGAGATGATGCGGCAGGCCTTCGCGAAGCGTGCCCAGGTGATCAACGCGAGACTGTCGAAGCTGCCGGGCGTGAAGTCATCTCCCGCGACCGGAGCGTTCTACGCGTTTCCGGACGTATCGGCGCACTTCGGCAAGACGACCAAGGGCGGAAAGCCGGTCCGCAACGCGATGGACTTCTGCGAGGCGCTGCTTGCGGAGCACTTGGTTGCGTTTGTGCCGGGCGACGATTTCGGCGGCTGCGGGCCCAATCACGTCCGCATCTCGTTCGCGTGCAGCGAGGAGCAGATCAACCGGGGAATGGACCGGTTTGGCGAGTTCCTCGAGGGCCTGCGATAACGGCAAAGGTGGGGTCGCGCCGCCTGCACCGCCAGCGCGGATCACGCGCCCGATGCGGGATGAACGGCTCGGTCCGGGCCCATAACCGGCGTGTTGCGTCCGGGCAACGTCGTACATGAAGTCGACGACGGTCGTGCTCGATGTTCGGGGCATGAACCCCACGGACGGCAACATCCCAGGGAACGCCGCGCGAGGGTCGCCCTCCCCGGCGCACCGTCCGACGACGCCCGAGGCGACGTACGTTCAAGTGGACCGCGTCGCGTCGCTGGTCACGCGGCTTACGGAGTTGCTCGAAGGCTCGATGCGGTGCGTCGATGCCGCCAAGACGAACATAGAGACGACGATCGCGGTGACGGGGCATGCCGCGGCGAGCGAAGCGTGCAGGCAACTGGTGGTCGCCGGGGATCAACTGGACAAGATGTCGGAACTGGTACACGCGGCGATGCAGTCGCCGAGCCAGCCGTTGGGGAGCCCGAATCTCTCGCGGTGCCGCCCCGTGCTGCTGGGCGAAGCGGTTTCGCACGCGATGGACGTGGTGCGGCCGTTGGCGACGCGGCACTCGGTGCAGATCACGTTCGACATCAGCGATGATGCCGCGCTCTCGCCTGCGGGCGGGCTGTACACGGTGGTGCTGAACGCGTTGCAGAATGCGGTTGAGGCGGTGGGCCGTCGCGGCGGCGGTGGCACGGTGCAGGTCCGGATCGCGGCGATCGCGGTGCCCAGTGCGCTGAGCTACGGCAAGGATGGCCGCACGTGGTACGAGATCACGGTGACGGACGACGGGATCGGTCCTCCGAGCGTCTCCGAACTCTCGCGCGTGTTCGACATGGGGTTCACCACCAAGCCGGGTGCATCGGGGATCGGCCTCGCTGTCGCCCGGAGCGTGGTGCAGAGCATGGGAGGCTCGATCGAACTCCTGCCCGCGGACACGGGCCAGCGTGCCGGCCGTCAGGGCGCTGTTCTTCGCGTGCGATTCCCGTCTCCCCAGAGGCACTGATCATCCATGTCCATCCGAATCGGACCAACTTCAACCGGTGAGCGGCTGATGGTGTGCGATACCGACGCGATGTCTCGCGACGCGATCGTGGCGTGCACCGCGGGTCGCGGGTACTCGGCGAGCGGTGCCGCGACGCTTGAGGAGGCGTTGGGCGCTATCGATCAGGCGGACGAGGAGCGGCCGTACGACGTGCTGATCCTCGATACCTCGGCGGCGAGCGAAGAGGATGTGGAGCGACTGTTCTCCGAGATCGAACCGGAGCGGCGCGGGGTGGCGGTGGTGCTGATGACGTTGTACGGCTCGGTCGAGGCGGCGGTGAGTTCGTTGCGGCGCGGGGCGGCGGATTACCTCGTGAAGCCAGTTATCGATGACGAGTTGGAGCAGAGCCTGGGCCGTGCGCTCGCGCATCGCCGGCTGCTCTCCGACAATGCGCGGCTGCGGCGGTCGCTCTCGCGCCGGGACGCGATGGAGACGATCGTCGGATCGGACCCGCGGATGCTGCGGGTGTACGAGTTGATCGGCGCGGTGGCGGCGAGCAAGTCGACGGTGCTCATGACCGGCGAGAGCGGTACGGGTAAGAGCCTCATCGCCCACGAGATTCACCACCAGAGTGTGCGGCGTGAAAAACCGTTCGTCGAGATCTCCTGCGGGAGCATCCCCGAGACACTGCTGGAGAGCGAGTTGTTCGGCCACGTGAAGGGGGCATTCACGGGTGCTCATACCGACAAGGTGGGCCGGTTCCTCGCGGCGAACGGGGGAACGCTCTTCCTGGATGAGATCAACTCCGCATCGGCCGCGATGCAGCTCAAGTTGCTGCGTGTGCTGCAGGAGCGGCGGTTTGAGCCCGTGGGATCATCTCAGACGATCGAGGTGGATGTTCGAGTGATCCTCGCGACAAACCAGCCGCTCGAGGCACTGGTCGCGAGCGGGCAGTTTCGGCAGGACCTCTACTACCGGATCAACGTGGTGAACATCACCCTGCCGCCGCTCCGCGAGCGCGCCGGCGACATTCCCCTCCTGGCGCGCAAGTTCCTCGAGAAGCACGCGACGGAGATGGGACGGCAACTGATCGGTTTCTCGGCCGAAGCGATGGCGCAGCTGGTGGCGTACCCCTACCCGGGCAACGTGCGTGAGCTCTCGAATGTGGTGGAGCGTGCCGCGGTCCTGGCCAAGCGGCCCACGATCACGGTCGAGGACCTCCCCCCCCACCTGACCGGCA
>JBIKMF010000047.1:0-16119 GCA_044359425.1 Phycisphaerales bacterium | reverse complement strand
AAGCTCGTACAATCCCTACGATGTAAATTTGTGGGGGCTGCCACCTAACCCCGGCACGGAACTTGGGCGACTTCATTCAGCACTCTGCGCGCGGATCATTGTCGCCAAGGCGATGACGATCAATGACCGAGGGCAGTGGGAACCCGAACCAGAGTTTCCACCCGCGGCCGACGACGGCTGTGCTTTCGACAAAGGCATGGACGAGGCGTTCTCGAAACTCAAAACAGCACAGGGGGATCGCAACGCGCACGAGAAGAACAAGCCGTCCGAAACGCAAAGCAGCACCGCATCCCAACTCCCCACGATGCTCGGGACAACGGGCAGCCTATCGGGCGACGTGATTACATATACATGGCCCTCGGGAAGGAGTCTCGTGTTCAAGCGACTTGGGAGTTCAGATCGGTACATGCTCGTGGACGAGGTGCCGCAGTGGATTGCAACGGAACTGAACATCGCAGAGGGCTCTGACGTTATCAAGGCATTGCGAGAAGCAGCTGCGGGCAGTAAGAAATTGCGATCTGGATTCCTGCAGGTTCCACAGGGAGTGTCCGTTGGCAAAACATACGTGGATCAGAAGGCAGTTCGCAGTATTATCAGTGATACAGACGAACAAACTTCATTTCTCGCGGGGTTCCAATCGCCATCGGATCAAGGGGACTCGCCAATAAACATGATCGGGTACAACGCAGCCGAAGCGCTGGCAAAGGCCATGGGCGGAACTCTGCCTGACGAGTCTGCCTACAAGACTGCCGCTGGCGGTCGAGATGAGTCGGTGTTCCGTCCTGGTGGACCTGTAGCAACAATGCTTGGTGTTAAGGTTGCATCAAAGCCGGTATTCGAACAAATCGGGGAGAGGGGTGATGTTAAGGATCTGGCGGAAGGGTGGAGCACCTTCAAAAGCGAGATGCCCGTGCAGCAATCACCGCTCTTTGCCGCAACGGACTTCAGCAACTCAGACTGGAAGCACCTCGACGACAACCTCGGCGAGTGGATCGGCCCAAACGAGTGCTTCGGTGGTCCTCTCCAGTTTAATCCGCGAACCCGACGCGCTCCTGAAGGCAAACCGTATTTCGACGTTGGCTTCCGAATCGTCATCGAAGTAAAATCGCAGCCGACTGAGGAGCCCAATCCCGCTTTCGCCCAATGGCAGAAAGAACAGGTTTCGCATTCCCAGAAGCGCGACGAGGCTTTGCAGGCCGCCGTCAACGCAGCAATCGCCCTTCTCCAAGATAGATCACTCAGGAGCTCACCATGATCGCTCCCCAACAACTCCTCCCCTGTCTCTTTGCCAACCGCTTCGAGCACGCATACGCCGTGCTCGATGGTGCCTCCGCAACCGGACTCGTCGATCTTCTCTACGACCTCGAACCCGAGCACGAGTGCCTCTACAGCGGCGAACTCGAACCGGACCTTGTCGAAACCGCCCCCTACCTCGCCCGGCTCGAGCCCGACTCCGCCTTCCTCGCCGAGATCATCTCCAGGGGTTGGGGCAAGAACTGGGGCGTCTTCGTCCGCGTTGACGGCGACACCAGCCTCCGCGACCTCCGCAAGCACTTCCGCACACTCCTCATGGTCCAAGACCCCGAGGGCCGCCTCCTCTACTTCCGCTTCTACGACCCCCGCGTCCTGCGGGTCTTCCTCCCGACCTGCAACCACCAAGAGCTCGCCGCCCTCTTCGGCCCCATCGGCACGTTCGTCGTCGAGGGCGAATCTCCCGGCACGGCGCTTCTCTTCAGATTCGACACCGACCGGGGCCTGGTCACCCGCGAGGTTCCGCTCACCGCGGCCGCCCAATGAACACCGATCAACCCAAGCCGCCCAACCGACCCGCAGGTTCTCCCCCCCAGGCCGCCCCGCTCGCGCCGCCGCCGCTCCCGCTCGCCCCGCCACCCCCACCCATCGACGACGACCTTCGTCTCTTTCTCGAAAGTTCATTGCGGTCGGACCGCCCCGACTTCGCTTCCTGTTTGTCGCCACAGGTCCTTTCATCCGTTGTCACGGACGGGGTCCCTGCCGCGAAAGCGATGGGCCTTTCCGACCCCCGGCACTTCGCCCAGTTCCTGTGCTGGCGGGCGGACTATGGCCCCGCCTTCCCAGCGGTACTCCCGCAGGTTGTGGCCTTGATGCGCAACCCCGCCCTCGACGAGACGACGAAGATGGAGCGACTTTCCTCAGCGATGATCACCAATCCGGACCTTCCGCTCCGGGCGATCGCCGCCGCGGGCATCGTCCAGCAAGAGGTCCGCACCAGCACCGGCACGGTGGTGGGTTACCTCGCGCCACCCCCGCTCCCGATGGCCCCCCCCGCGCCGACGACCCCATCTCCCGCTTTGCCCCCACCCCCGCTCGCTGCTCCGCGCCCTGGGCACGTTGCGATCATTCCGGGGTCGATGCCCGTGTTTGTCCGGCCCGCGGCCACGCCTCCGCCGCTTCCACAGACTCCACCTCCCACGTCTCCGGTGCCGCCGCCGTTGCCCCCGGCTGTCCCCCTCGCGCCCACCGAATCCGGTGCAGTTCCGTTAGCCTCTGCGAGTGCGTCGCCGGCGGTCTTGGGCCCACCGCCGTCGGTTCCTGGCGCGACTTCCTCGCCTCAAAGCCCCGAGTGGGTGGTGCCACCCCCCCCGATTGCGCCGCCTCCGCTTGCCGAGTCCGTGGCAAGTGATGCGCGAGCACCCGTCGCCCCGCGGTCGCTCAAGGTTCTCACGCCGCCCGAGCGATCGGCTGCGGATGCCGGATTGCGGCTCCGGCAACTCGGGGCGGCCCTCGATGCTGGCATGCGATCGGGGCAGGCCTCGAGCACCCGCGCGCCGGCACCGACCCCACCCGGCGTGCTTCAGGTCCGGCCCGTGCAGGTCACGGCATTTCGCGAGTCGGCCACCCGCGAACTCCGGGGTCGCCTCGTCGCGTGGCTCCGTCTGCACGTCCCGGCGGCCGCTTCGGCGGACGCCGGGTCACTGGATCAAACCTGTCTTGTCGCGCTCGAACGCGGCGCCGCCGTGAGCCTCCCCACCGAAGCGCAGACGGCCGTGCTCGCCGCGTGCGTCTTCCTCTACGGAAACGACTTCGCCACCGCGCGGGGCCCTGACTGGGCGTGGTCGAGCGTCGCCTCCCCGGCCGTCTCGGCCTCGGCCAAGGTCCGGCTGATGAAGTTCCGACTCTTCTGCGAACACTCCATCGAGCTCCCCGCATGAGCGAACAGTCTTCCAATCCTGAAACGCCCGGAGGCGCCCCAACCGATGCACCAGCCGGGGGTGAGGGGTCGAGCTTGCTCTCGCCGTACTGGGCGTTTCGCGACAAGACCCGCGACCAAATCCCCGAAGGCGGCCTCCGCACGCTCTTTGATATCCAAACAGGGGTTCAAAAAGGCACGGCAGGGTTTGTCGCCGGCATCGCGGAGGGCATCTGCGATATCGGGAAGTACGCGTACAAGCTCGCCACCGATCCCGCCACCCGCGCCAAGACAGTGGAGACAGTGCAGTCGCTCGCGGAGACCGCCGCGAAGGTCGCGACCGCTTCGCCCGCCGATCGGGCCGAGATGGCCAAGCAGGCCGGCGCGTACATCAAGTCGACGGCCGAGGGCATCGGCGCGAAGATGGAGTCCGAGTGGGCCGCCGCTGCCGAAGTCGGGAAGGAGAGCGAACTCCTCGCCACGTGGGCGACCCGCGGCCTGCTGGAGATCGCCGCAGTTCTGGTGCCGGCCTCAAAGGTCGCGGCCGCTGGCAAGGCGGCGGGAGCTGGAAACATAGCAAAGGCGGCCGACGCCGCTTCCGACGCGGCGAAGGCCGCGAAGACGGCGGAAGCGGCGGTCGAAGTGGCAAGAGTTGGAAAATCCGCGAAGGCGCCCGGGGTGGCAGAGTCCTGCAGCAAGCTCGATGCCAAGCGGCGACGGCATCCTCCACCGTACCTTCCGCCGCGGATTCCTGAGGGAGAGCAGTTCGTAATCGACGGTTTCGTGGTGGGGCGAGTCCGTCCGAACGCCGGGAAGAGCGTGATCGGCAAGAACAAACCGTCCGTGATGGACCGCGGGTACCTTCAGACAGCCGAGGCCGAGAACGCGAACTACTTCAACATGAACGGTTGGGTTTGGCAAGAGCAGGAGGCGGTCCTCAAAGGTCGAGGACTTGACAAGAAGGGCGTCATGGATGGGATGTGGAACACGTACAATAAGCCGTTCATTGAAGGGATCGCCGACCGGGGAGAGCGCGTAGTTCTTTCCCACTCGCCCACTGTCGATGGAGGGAAGCTCGTGAAGCTCGGGAGCGGCGAGTGGTCGCTGGTCGGTGGCAAGGACACCTACTTCTCACGCGAAGTGAGCACGCTTCTGAAGCGCGGGTACACCCCGGGCGAGGACGGCTTGACCCTTGTTCCTCCCGGCAAACCGTAGGAGAAGCACCATATGAACATTGGTATCTCGGACAACATCTGCCTTTTCATGCCCCAGTTGCCCCAGTCGATCGGGATGGTCTGCCTGCAGTCGAGCTACTCTCCGTGGAGTTTCGGTGACTCAGAAGCGGTCTACGGCTCAAATGCACTCTGGGTCCGCTTCTCGCGCGAGCGGAGCGAACTCGACGCCGAGATCGCACTCCCGGGCAAGGCCGATGGCTGGGCCGACGTCGACGCCCTCCGCGCCGAAGTCGCGGGCCTCGCGACACCCATCCCCATTGGCTCGAACGAGCTCGACTATTTCACCAAGGTCTTCGAGTTCGTTCGCGACCACCAGCCCGCGATCGTCGCGCGGCTGACCAAGACCGAGGAACTCTCGCAGCCCTGATCCTCTCGACCCCCTTCGGGACGAGCGTGCACCGGCTCCGCCACGATGCTGAAGATCCGCAAAGCCCAACTCTCGGTCCTTCAAGAGGCGCAGACCCGCGCGTTCCTCTCGGCCGTCCTCGCGCGCTCCCCCGGCGCGACGCAGGAAGAAGCAGCCGCGGTCGTGGACGGCCTTCGCGAACAGGGCATCAAGCTGCAGGGCGATGTGCTCTACCTGGCCCCGATCCTCCTCCGCGCCGCGAAGTCTCCCGATCAAGGCCTCCAGCTCGGCGCGATCCGCCGTCTCCTCGCGGAACGCCTCATGAGTCCCAGGGAACGGATCTCGCGCGTTCAGGATCTCCTCCTGTTCGGTGATCAGCAAACACCGGGGGCCGAACCATGACGCGCCGAGCCGCTTTTCCTTTGAATGACTCCGCGCGGAGCAAGGCCGACAAAGCCGTCGCGGCGGAGACAGGCGGCCGGCGGCTTAACAACAGCGCCGCGGACGCCGAACTCCGCCGCAAGTGGATGGACGCGTACTCCGACGCCGGCGGGGCGCTCGAGTCCCCATCTCCGGTCGACGCGCCCGTCGGTGCCGCCGTTCAGGCGTGCCCGAAAGTCCCCGCCGCCGCGGCTCGCGCCCGATCGGCTGCTCGCAAACAACTTATCGAGGAATCACGCGGAAAGGCCGCCGTGATGCCACCGGGCGAGGAGCGCGACAAGATCCTCGCAGCAGCGGAAAGGCTATCGAAACTCGATCACGGCGCCAGGCTCGCCGGTCTCTCTGCGGCGGTCTACCAGGACGAGGGGGCCCCGCCGGGCTTCGAGCGTCTGGACGCCGCGAAGGAACTCGGGATCTCCGATACCGGGGGGATGAAGTACGCGTTGTTCAGAGACATCGAGTCTGGCAACGCGGTCCTGGCGTTCCGAGGGACCGCTACAAAGGGAGACTGGGTACAGAACATCGGACAGTTGTTCGGCTTCGGATCAGAGGACTATCGCCAATCGATGATTGTCTCCCAGAAGGCCCAGATCTGGGCCGAGAGCCAGGGAACCGCGTTGGAAATCACCGGCCACTCCAAGGGCGGCGGGGAGGCCATGGCGGCCGCGGCGGTCACGGGAGCGCCCGCCACCGTGTTCAACCCCGCCCACGTCAATCCCGACACCGTCCAACGCACAACTCTGAAGGACTTCTTGCGGGGCGACGCCTTCAGGTCGCAGCCGGAGGGTGGACGCGTGTCGGCCGTCGCCCTGGGCGGAAACATGACAAGCTTCGTCGTGGACGGAGAGATCCTCGATGCTGCGCAGGCCACGGCCCGGTCGGTGAACTCGCTCCCGCTCACGCCCCTGCCGACGCTCGTCGGGCCTCTGGAGAAGACCCCCATCCCCGCTCAGAAGGGCGACGGCAGGTTCGCTCGCCACTCGATGGTGTCCGTGAAAAAAGGGATGCTCGGCGAGATGTCCAAGGACGTCTCGACCCTCGGCGGAGATCCCGCATCGATGATCGACCCAGCCGACTACGAATCTCTTTCGCCCGCGGAATCTCTATCGCCCGCGTGCGGGGACGGAACCCTTCCCAGAGTCCCGCTTCTCATGTAAGGTGACACTCTCGAATAAGGACAAAAACTATGGAAGTCGAGGATGTCTTCATCGAAGCAAGTCTGCGGAAGTTGGTCGCGGCGGCCCTGAAAGGGGATGCGCCGGGTGTCGGCGCGTCCGTCTCCTCGGGTGCAAAGGTCGATTCGCCCGGACAGGGCGGGCTGACCCCGCTCCTCTTCGCCCTCATGAAACGAAATGTTCGAGCCATGGACATCCTTCTCGCGGCGGGCGCCGACCCCAATCTGAAAGTGGAGAACGGACATTCCGCCCTCTCGCTCGCTTCGGGAATGGAAGACCCCGCGCTCCTGAAGCTCCTTCTCTCCCGTGGCGGAGATCCCAAGACATTCGTCGGCCAGCGGCCCGCCACGTTCGTGGCTCTGGGTCAAGGCCGATTGGCCAACGTGAAAGCGCTCGTGAGCGCCGGCGCCGACATCAACGCCAAGTCGCCCGATGGGGACACCATGGCGCTCGAAGCCGCGTATGCCAACGAGTTCGACGCGGTCCGCCAGCTCCTCGAAGCGGGTGCCGACCACACACTCACCGGCTCCAACGGCGCGTCCGTCGCGTGGGTGACCCAACGCGCCGTCGTGCCCCAGGGCTCCGCCGTTGCGCGTGACCGCGACGCCGTCATCGCGATACTCAAGAAGCAGGGCGTGGTCTTCCCCGTTTCGCGACCGTCCCCACCAGTCGCCGACAGCTGATCGCGATCCCCGCGACCTCTCTCGCCCTACCATCGACCGACACACACATGCCCCCAGCCTCACGAATCACCGACATGCACGTCTGCCCGATGGTGACACCGGGTGTTCCGCCGATTCCGCACGTGGGTGGACCGATCATCGGGCCCGGCGTCCCGACGGTTCTCGTCGGATTCCTTCCCGCCGCGGTCGTGAGCGATCAGTGCGTTTGCGTCGGCCCGCCCGACATCATCGTCAAAGGTTCCCTGACCGTGCTTATCGGCTACAAGCCCTCCGCGCGGATCGGCGATCTTACGGCCCACGGCGGGGTGATCGTCGCGGGGATGCCGACTGTGATCATCGGTGGGTAGCGACGGACCGTGTTTCTGCCGTTCGTGTCGCAAACCGGTGCCGCTACGGATTCTCGGCGGTAACAGAGGCTGGCAACTTCGACACAACCCGCCGGAACTCTGCGGCCAGTTCGGGATCGCCGATTCTCGCTCCCGCTCTGACGGCGTCGGCGTAGCATTCTCTCGCGATTGCGAGGTCTTCCGTGTTTGCCAGCGCCGCCATCGCGCGGTTGAATGCGAATGTCGCCGAGTCCGCGTACGGGCGTCGGCCCTCTGCGTTGATGAGATAGGACCTGGCTTCCCGCAGCCGCCCGCATCGGGCGAGAAGCGCACCCTTGGCGTACATCCAGCGCTCCGAACGCGCCTCCCAGAAACGAAGCTGCTCCGCGATGCGCAGTGCGCCGTCGTACTCCGCGGGGGTGGCGTCGGCGTGAGCGACGTTGATCAAACACTCGACCAACTCGAGCTCCAGGGACTCGTCTCCCGTGCGTTCGGCCACTAAGAGCCTGCAGACAAGTCCCCTCCAATCCTGGGACATTGTGGCCGATCGGGTCTGGGCGTCCGCGATCGCTTCGTCCAAAGAGCGGTGGAGGCCGCGGATAAACACGGCGTCTTTGCTGGCATCGAGGAGCGTGGTCGCGCGGGTCCGCGTTGGGTCGGTCCCCCACCCCCGGGGGGGCTTTCGAGTCACCGGGTTCGTCGCTGCGGTCGGGCGACCGTGTGTGGGAGTATCCCCCACGACGCTGATGAGCCCGTCGTGCCAGACGAGATGCACGCCCTCGGATTCCGAGTCAATCCACGAACCGATGACCCCGCGATCGCGCTCGGCCCCGACGCGAGCAGTGAGCCGCATCTCGGTGCGGTCGCTGTCTGGAAGTGCGAAGCACATCAGTTCGCCTGCGACCGTTGCTGCGAGCACCCGTGCGGTACTCGGCTTCTTGCGTCGATCTCCCGAGAACTTCACAGTCACGAGATCTGCAGTCCCCTGCTGTGCCATACCGACGTGACGCCAAGCGTCCTCCGCTCTTAGCCAGACGTTGACCCGCCCCCCCGAGTGACCCGCGATCAGCATCGACCCGTCGTCTGCCCAAGCAAGGGCGGTCACTTTGCCGTGCACCCCCGGTCCCGTTTGCAGGTTGTCCAGTTCGTTCCCGCTGCCGACTTTGGCAACTGTCAATCGGCCGTCGGTCCAACCGATGGCCAGCATTCCCCCGTTCGGTGCGAACGCCGCCACTCCCGGGAGCCTCGTTGGCGATGTCCCTTCTGCCGCTGAGGAAAGTGGGTCGATGCTCCACAGGTTCTCGCCGCCATCGACAGCGTGCGCCTCGACCCGTCCGGTGCTTGTCGCGGACACAACAACTCCGACCGCCTGATCCAGAGCCAGCACGCAGTTGACTCCAGCGAGTCGATCTTGAAGTGTCCACAGCCCGGTCGAGCGGACAGTCAGTTCGCCTGCCTCCGTCAGGGTGGCTACGACATCGCCACCCCGGGAGATCGCTATTCGTTCGAGCGGCGAGGGAAGGTCGATCGCGAGTTCTTCGCGAAGGTCGGGAAGCGCGACGACCCGTGCCCAACCAAGCCCCCCGTCGCGCGACCCGCCGACGCCGAGCGCGGATCCAGACGACGAAACGGCGCCGGGCTTCACCGAATCCCCCTCCTTTCCCCCGAGCAAACTTGGCAGAGGATGCTCCTTCACGACACCGAGCTTGCCGAGTTCATCCCGCACGACACAAACTGCGAGTCCATAGTCCGTGCACGATAGGGATGCCCCTCCCGTCGGCTTCCATCCGTCCAGCGAGTACGACCGTACCCGTGCAAGCCCGTTTGCGGGGGTCCACCCGCAGTTCGGGGACGTCCAGCAAGCTAGCTGGCCCGCCCCATCGTACGTCGCGAAACACTCGGCGTTGAGGGCGACCGCAACGTGCACGATCCGACATCCAGGCGATTCATAACTGCCACTGCGCAGATACTCGCTCGCGCCCGCCGACCAAGCCCAGCACTCGATAGCCCCGGATTCATACCCGAGTACCAGCAGATCCCCACCGGGCGAGAGATCCGCGCACGTCGCGGCTCCAGATGGTTCCCTTTTCCCCACACGCGTGCTCGCACCAAACCGGCCATCTCGCGTACTAATTACCTCGAGGTTCGAATCCTCGTACACAGCGACAAAGGCATCGGCCATGCGCGAGTGCCAGAGTCCGATCGGAGCACCCGATCGCTCGATGCCCACGAACCGCCCGCCGGAGTCAGAGTCCCAGACGATTACACGCCCGCTTGATCCGGAGTTGGAGCCGACAAAAGCGCAGCAGGTCTTTCCGTCGTCGCTGATTGCTCCAACTCGCACTTCCCCCTGGGTACCGAGGGCTCGCCATGTCGTCTGCTCCAGGCCCGCAAGTTCAACCTGCTTGAACTGGTTGCCAGCCCCCAGCAGCAGAAGCCTGCTTCTGTCAGCGGAAGGAAACGCCGCGATTATCGGCGCCCCCGTTTCAATCTGCTCGGTCGCGCTTCGCCCGGCGTCCCATCTTTCTACCCGTCCTCCTGCGCTCACGCCGGCGACAAACGAGTCGGTCGCGAATACCCCTACCGCACCTCCCGGCAGTTCGATCTCCATGCTTGGTCCTCCGTCCAAGCCCGTGGCTCGCAGCCGGGTCCCGTCCAAGAAGCCGCCCAACGTCCCTCCTCGGGAGATGTGGGCCCACGCGGAGGACCCCGAAGGTTGTCTCAGCGGCGTGAATGCCAGGGTCGGTCGCGAAGCTAGCCGGCTGAGGAGCGCGTAGTCGCTCGCGTCCTGAAAGCCCTTCGGGACCTCCCGCAAGGCCGCCCCGGCATCCTCGTACCGTCGCTCTGCGAGCGCTGCGGTAGCTTGCGTGAAGCGGGCGATTGCGGCTTCGATGCCAGCGTTCGAGCCCGACACGAAGGATGTGGAACTGCCGACAACCTTCTGCCAGATTGCTGGTGCCAGACGGATGGCAAGCGCGACCAGCACCGGCGCGATGAACACGCCAAGCCCGACCGCGATCGTGGTCGCAAGCAAGCTCACTTTCCGCCGGAAAAGTGAGCGTCCGAGGAACTGCCACCGCGACGTCGGTTTGGCTTTGAGAAGCGGACGATCGTGGAGGAACTGTTCGATATCGCGGATGAACTCGGACGCAGAGTCGTACCGCTCGGACTTTTGCTTCTTGATCGCGCAGAGCGTAATCCACTCGATCTCACCACGCAGCGACTTCCGCAACGTGGTCGGACTCTCCTGTCGCGCCTGTGCGATCCGCTCGATGCTCCGACGGTCCGAAGAGGGCCGGGTTCCAGTTGCTCCGGTCCGCGCGACCTCGCTATCTGCCGCGAGCCCGTCCCGAGCAACCCCGCGGTTTCGATCCGCGGGATCCACAAGCGAATCAAGTCTTGCAACAAGCCCGCGGGCTTCTTCTTCTGTCGCGATCCGATGTACCTCGGCGAAGGGCTTGCCGCGGAAGGCTTCCTGTGGAAATGGAAGAACTCCCGTCATCAACTCGTAGAGCACCACACCCAACCCGTAAATGTCGGCCCGCGCATCGACTTCCCCAACCCCGGGATCAAACTGCTCCGGGCTCATGTACTCCGGAGTCCCGATCGGCGCACCTTCGTTGGTGACGATTGTCTCGTTACCAAGCCTGCCCCGCATGGCCTTGAGAATCCCGAAATCAATGATCTTGGGCACGTTGCGTTCGCTTACACGTGCCACCAGAATGTTTGACGGCTTTAGGTCTCGATGGACCACCCCCATGTCGTGGGCGTACTGCACGGCCCTGCAAACATCCGAGAACAGCGCCAGCCGGCTTTCCAGTGAAAGGCGGTGTCGGTCGCAGTGCTCCGTGATCGGCGTGCCGGGGACGTACTCCATTACAATGTACGGACGACCCTCGCGAGTCTTCCCGGATCCCAGGATCATCGCGATGTTTGGGTGGCTCATGAGGGAAAGTGCCCGACGCTCCGCCTCGAAGCGACTTAAGAACGCCTTGGTTTCAAGTCCAGCCTTGAGCACCTTGACCGCGACTTCACGCTGGACCGGTTCGCTTTCCTGGCAGAGGAAGACTTCCGCGTACCCTCCCTCACCCACCTTCCGTATGACCCCGTAGGGCCCAACGTACTCCGGATCCGCGGCCGCTGACGATGAACTCGGTGAGACGAACAATGCCTCGGGATGCTCCACCAGAGGCGTGTCGAAGCATGTCTCGCCTATGTTTGCTCCTAACATCCGGAGAACTTCGGACATTATGTCGGGCGTATCGCCGCACGCCTCGCGTAGAAACGTCGCGGCATCGTCACTCGGCCGTTTTTGCACCGCATCAAATAGCTCGCAGACCCGTTGGTACCGCTCCGCGGCGGAGGGGACCCGGCGGGAAGCCAATTGTTCGGAGTCCTTGTCATGCTCCTTGGTCATGGGCTCAGATCCACAGAAGCAGCGCCCCGCTTGGGGATGCTCACAGACCTCCTCATTCTCGATGTGCCGCGCCATGATACCAATGTTTCTGCGGGGAGTCTGGCAGGGTCCGCCGTCGGTTGGTCCTCGGCCACTTTGGATGGTCGAACGAGCAAGTCCCTTCGCGGCCGAGCAGGCTGGGCGCAGTATCAAGCGGCCTAATCCAAACACCTTCCGACTACTCACACTACCCGCGCACACTCACAAGCCCTTGTCAAATCAGCACTTCTTGCGTCAAGATGAGACAGATTGACACACCCGTCGAGATCGCGTGAAATGCTGTAATCTTCGAGTTTTCCAGCGGTTTTTGAGCCCAAAGCCAAGTTAATGACACGGATGAGGTCACAGGTTCGAGCCCTGTATCGCCCACTTTCCTCCGGCCCCGAGTTTCAGGGGCGCTGCGGACTTAGGAATCCAAACGAATCAAGTTCCGGTCAGGGTTCCGTTGAAGGGCTCCGCGGTTTCTGTGCGCTCGGTGTCACGATCCCCCGGCGAATGGAGGAAAGAGCGCGTCCAGCGGGGAAACGTACTTGCCGAAGTACCAGCCCGCGACCGCTCCTGGGGCCGCTGCCGCGATGCCTGCCCACAGGCTCGACGACTTGAATCCGACCAACCCGCCGACAATCAGTGCACCCGCAGACGCGCAGAAGATCCGCCAGGCGAACCGCAAGACGCGGCCCGCTCTTCCGGGCCTCCCCGACCTGAACTTGGATCGAGACTCCATGGGCGACCTCCCTTGCTCGGTGTTCGCGGGCTTCAAGCGTATGGATGGGATGCGATGGCGAATCTCCTCGCTTTCAGGACCCCCTCCAACTCCACGCTTGCGCACCCCAAGACCCACGCCCGGGTACCCTTCGCGTCATGGCTGCTTCGTTTGACGATCAAGGCAACATCACCCTAGACGGCGTCGAGCGCTGCGAACGCCTCCGGCTCAAGCGGGCCACCCGACTCGCCGAGTCAACGCTCGATTTTGCGGGCGGCATCGCCTGCCGTCGCCCCGGCTGTGCGTGGTTGAATCTCGCGTGCGGCGCGGGACTGCGAGCACCGATAGAGGCCGATGACATCCGGCGGTTGGTCGAGTGGTACGACGAGTCGGGAGTCCCCGCCCGCATCGAAGTCGTCGACCGTGTCGACAACGAGAGTTTCGCGCGGCTCGGGGACGCGGGCTTCCGGCTCAAGTGGCTTGTCAGCGTGCTCGTGCTCGACGCTCGCGCCACTCTTCCCGCTCCATCCCCAGAGATCCCCAACCTCGAGCTGCGTCGTGTCGATCCCGCCGACCCTGTCGCCTGCGAACGCCTGGGTAGCACCATCGCCTCCTGTTTCGCCTCCGACGACCAGACGCTCAGCCCCGTGGATCTCGCGGCGAACGTCGCGGGCGTATCGCACCCCGAAGCCACGGCGATCGGCGCGTACATCGACGGAAAATGCGCCGGCGGCGGGCTGCTCGACGTTGAGGGCGACCTTGCTTGCCTCTGGGGCGGTGCCGTCGTCGCGGAGTTCCGACGCCGCGGCGTGCAACGCACGCTGCTCGACCACCGTCTTTCGCTCGCTGTCCGCGCCGGCGCGACACGGATCGTCATCGAGACAAGCGCCGGCGGCCCCACGCATCGAAACGCCGCGCGCCTGGGCTTCGTCATCGCGTACACGCGGGCCGTGCTGGTGCGGCCGATCGCCTCGGGGCGCTAAAGGGGTTCACACCGACGCCGGCACGGGCTCTTCGGCGCTCAAGCGCAGGCCCTCTTCCATCGCGAGTTCATCGGGCCAGATGTGAAACTGCCCGCGATCCGAGATTCCCGGTCCGTACCGGATCTCCCACGCCCCAGGGATCCCGTCCCCCGCCGCCTTGCCGGTGTAGTGCACGCAGTACGGTCCGTAGAACTTCGTCAGCGAGACGTTGCCCGTCGAGAGGTCGTAGAAGCCTTGGATGCTGAACGGCGCAACCGGATCCCGCCCCTGCCCGTCGATCCGCCCGCTGCGGAACGTCAGCATGAACCGCTGGCGGCTCTGAGTGCCGCCCTGCCGGTAGAAGCCAAACCACGGGCCGCTCGGAAAGCGTGGATCCTGTTCGGTTGGTGAGTCGTCGGACATGGCCCCATGATAGGAACCCCCGCTCGCGAGTCATCGCCCGAGAAGTACGGGCTGGGCCGAGGGGCTTGCAGGCTCTGCGAGAGTGGTGGACGCCCCGCACCGCGTACCCAGGAGCTCGCCCCATGCGTTCATCACCCCTCGCGTTCGCCATCGCCGCCACGCTGGCCGCTCCTCTCGCTACCGCCGACGTCACCTCCCTCCTCCCCGCCAACGACGCCAGCCTCTTCGAACCCGACGCCCCCGAAGACCAGCTCAGCGGCGGCGGTGGTTCACTCTTTGTCGGACGAACCGGCTCCGGTCGCGTGCGGCGCGCCATGCTCCGATTCGATGTCGCCGCCGCCATCCCCGCCGGCTCGACGATCACCTCCGCTCGGCTCTCCGTCTCCGTCACACGTACCCAGGCCCCCGAGTATCTCTCCACACTCCACCGCATCGCTTCCAGCTGGGGCGAAGGACGAACCGTCGGCACCCGCGGCGGCGCAGGCGGTGCCGTCGCCCAACCCGGCGACGCCACCTGGTCCCACCGGTTCTGGCCGAATAATCCCTGGGTCACGCCCGGCGGCGACTTCGACCCCACGCCCCTCTGCACCCTTCCCCTCGCCGGCAACAGCCGATACTCGTTCTCCAGCGAAGCACTCACCGCCGCCGTCCAAGACATGCTCGACCACCCCGAAGGCAACCACGGCCTGCTCATCCTCGGCGACGAAATCAGCGGTGTCACCGCCAAGCGAATCGCCGCCCGCGAGTCGTCGACCGCCGCGAACCGCCCGACGCTTCTCATCGAGTACCGCCCCGCCTGCATCGGCGACTGGAACCTCGACGGCGGCATCGACGGTGACGACGTCATCGCGTTCTTCCTCCGGTGGGACAACGGCGACGCCGACGTCAACGGCTCCGGAACCACCGACTTCGAAGACCTCGTGCGGTTCATGACCGACTGGGACCGTGGGTGCACCTGATCCCCCCGTCGGGCCGCCTCGAACGCCCCCGGGCGGCCGATTCTTGACAAATATATCCGGATCTCCTACTCTTGTTTCGCACGGCAAAACAAGGTGTGGAGACCCTTCCATGGGCAAGCGTTCCTGGGCCGAACCCTACAAGATCAAGATGGTCGAGCACCTCCGGATGACCACCCGCGACGAGCGTGAGGACGCCATCTCCGCCGCCGGATTCAACACCTTCCTGCTCAAGAGCGAGGACGTCTACATCGATCTCCTCACCGACTCGGGCACCTCCGCCATGAGCGACCGCCAGTGGGCCGCGATGATGATGGGCGACGAGGCCTACGCCGGGAGCGCGAACTTCTACCACCTCGAGAGCGTCATCCACAAGTACTACGGGTTCACCCACGTGATCCCCACCCACCAGGGGCGCGGCGCGGAGAACATCCTGAGCAGGATGCTCATCAAGCCCGGCGACATCGTCCCCGGCAACATGTACTTCACGACCACGAAGGCCCACCAGGAACTCGCCGGCGGACGGTTCGTCGACGTCATCAACGACGGCGCCCACGACCCCGCGCTCGAAGCCCCCTTCAAGGGCAACGTCGACCTCGCCAAGCTCGAACGCGTCATCAGCGAAGTCGGCGCGTCCCGAATCCCCTACATGAACCTGCAGACCAACGTCAACATGGCCGGCGGCCAGCCCGTCAGCATGGAGAACGTCCGCGAGACTTCCAAGCTCCTCCGCAAGCACGGCATCCGTCTCTTCCTCGACGCCACACGCGCCGTCGAGAACGCGTACTTCATCAAGATGCGCGAGCCCGGCTACGCCACCCGCAGCATCCCCGAAATCCTCCGTGAAATCTGCTCGTACACCGACGGCTGCACCAACTCCGCGAAGAAGGACAGCCTCGTCAACATCGGCGGATTCCTCTGCGTCAACGACGACGAACTCGCCGAGCAGGCCAAGAACCTCGTCGTCGTCTACGAGGGCCTCCACACGTACGGCGGCCTCGCCGGGCGCGACATGGAAGCCATGGCCGTCGGCATCGAGGAGTCGGTCCAGTTCGACCACATCCGCGCCCGCATCGGCCAGGTCGAGTACCTCGGCAACCTCCTCATCAAAGCAGGCGTCCCCATCGTCCGCCCCATCGGCGGCCACGGCATCTTCCTCGACGCCCAGGCCATGCTCCCGCACATCCCGCGCGACCAGTTCCCCGCGCAGGCCCTCGCCGCCGCGCTGTATGTCGAATCGGGCG
>JBIKMF010000046.1:0-16206 GCA_044359425.1 Phycisphaerales bacterium | reverse complement strand
CTCGCGGCGGAACTCGAACCCTTGGAGTTCGAGTGGGCCCGTCGGGCGGAGAATCAGTAAGAAGCAGTCGAGTGGTGAAGTGACGAGGTTGGAAGCCAACGTTGACGGCCCGGGCACGAGCCGCGGTCAACGTTCCCTCACCGGCTCCAGCGTCCACATCCACGCATCCCTCGCGCGCCAGAGGCCCCACTCGGGTTCGGCGGCATCCCACCGGTCGTACAGGTCCGCCATTGCGGTGGCGAGTGCGCGGTTCCACCGAAGGTCGCTCGTCGCCGCGGGCGCGGGCCGCGCGGAGCCCAGCAGGATCGTCTCCGCGCGAGCGAACTCCCCGGCCATCGCCAGTGAGCCCGCCGCGAGCCGCTCGGCGTTCGCCGCGGTCTCGTTGCCCGCGCCGAACGATTTCGCGAAGGCCGCCGCGGCGAGGATGAACTCCTCCGCGGCGTCGCGCGGGCGATCCTGCGCGAGGAGGACGTGCGCGAGCGTGAACCGCATGACCCCCATCTGCTGGTGCTCCGCGTCGTAGACCGTTGCGCCCAGCGCGATGGCCTCGCGCGCGACGGCCTCGGCCTCGTCGAGGAGTTTCATGTCGTAGAGCAGCGCGGCGAGGTTGTTCTTGACGATGGTGATGTGCACCGGCGCGTCCTGCGACTCGTAGATGCGGATCGACTCCAGGAGTAGGCGTCGCGCCTCGTCGAACTCGCCCGCGTTCTGCAGGTGGCCCGCGAGATTGGCGATCGCCGCGCCGACGTCGGGGTGATCCCTGCCGAGCAGCCGCTCGCGGATCTCGCGCACCTTGCGCAGTGATGCGACCGCTGTAATGTGATCGCCCGCGCGGTACGTGGCGGTGGCGAAGACCGCGTGATCCGAGGCGGTCTCGAGCCCCTCGACGGGCTCGCTCTTCGCGCGCCCCGCGAGCACCTCTCGCATCACCGGGATTGCCTCGGCGTGCCGGCCCCAGTCCAGCAGCAACGACGCGTACGTCCGCCCCGCGTGCAGGCAGACCGGGTCGGAGGGGTCCTTCACGGTTCTGGCAATCGCGATCGCCTGCTCGATGGTCCGCAGCGCGACCTCGTTGTCGCCGATCGCCGCGTACGTCTCCGCGAGCGTGTCCAGCATCTCGATCCGGACCTCCGGCTGATCCTTGAGGTCTCCCGAGTCCAGCCGCTTGACGGTGGACTCGATGACCTCGCGCATCACCGTCGTGTCGCGCCCCTTCGCCACCGACGGCTTCACGGACAGCAGCATCTTTCGCATCAACCCCGTCACCTGCGAGTTTCGCGCGAGCTGCCGCTGCGTCTCCTCCATCGACTCGCGCATCCGCTCGTTCGCCCGCATCGAGGCCACCAAACCGACTCCCGCCGCGACCGCTCCGATCACGAGCGCCGCCGCGCCAACCCCCACGCCGAAGACGAGGCCCTTGTTGCGCCTGACGAACTTCCGGAAGACGTACATCCGCGTCGCCGGCCGCGCCGAGATCGGCTGATCGTCCAGGTACCGCTGCAGATCCGCGCCCAGCTCACCCGCCGACTGATACCGGTCCTCCACCTGCTTCCGCAGCGCCTTGGACACGATCGTCGAGAGATCCCCGCGGTACTCGGGCTTCACGCGGTCGAGTTCGGGCGGATCGACGTCGCGCACGATCCTCGCGGCCTCCGCCAGCGACGTTGAATCCAGCGCCAGCGGCAGCGCCCCGGCCAGCAACTCGAAGAGAATCACCCCCAGTGCGTACACGTCGCTCCGCGTGTCCACTCGCGAGCCATCACCCAGCACCTGCTCGGGCGACATGTACGCGAGCGTCCCGAGCATCTGACCGGGCGACGTCGTCATCCACAGCCCGGTGCGCTGGTCGCCCGTCATGCGTGCGATGCCGAAGTCCAGAATCCGCGGACATCCGACCCCGCCATCCGCAGCCCGCGCTTCCACCAGAATGTTCGCGGGCTTCAGGTCGCGGTGCACGATCCCCATCGCGTGCGCGTGCCGCACCGCGTCGCACACGTCAACCATCAGCGACAACCGCTCCCGCACGCCCAGCCCCCGCTCCTTCGCGTACACCGAGAGCGGCTTGCCGTCCACCAGCTCCATCATCATGTACGCGCACCGCGTGGTCGCGCCATTGCGGAACGTCACACCCGTCGCGCCCGCTTCGTACACCTGCGCCACGTTCGGATGCCGCAGATGCCCCAGAATCTCCGCCTCCTGCCTGAACCTCCGGTGCACCGCGGGGTCCGCCAGCCCCTGACGCACCACCTTCACCGCCACGCGCCGTCGCGGCGTCTCCTGCTCGCACTCGTACACCGTCCCCATCCCGCCTTCGCCGATCTTCCGGATCACCCTGCACCCGGCGATCTCGCCCATCGGCTCGAACCCGCTCTCGTCCTCGGCCAGCACCGCCGCGACAAGCGACGCCTCGCTCGGCGGCGGCAACACCCCGCGCCCCGTGTCACCCGGGTCGTCCCGCAGCAGTTCCTCCACACGCGCCCGCAGCACGCCGTCTCCGCCGCACTCGCGATCCAACACCACCGCCCGCTCGGCGACCGGCAGATCGCACACCGCGAAGAACACCTCTTTCACCCGCTTGTGCTCCGCACCGCTCATGCGCTCTCGCCCCGCTCCCGCAGCTGCGCGGCCAGCCACGCCTGCGCCATCCGCCACTCCCGGATCACCGATCGCTCCGAGATCCCCAGCAGCACCCCGATGTCCGCGTTGCTCAGCCCCGCGAAGTACCGCATCTCCACGATCCGCGCCTGCGTCGCGTCGATCGCCTCCAGTTTCGTCAACGCCTCGTCCAACGCCAGCAGGTCGGCGTCGTCGGGGGCATCCGCGCGCTTGTCTTCCGCCACAACCAGCGTCACGCGCTTCCACCCGCTCCCCCCACGCTTCTGCGCACGCCGATCCCGCGCGTGGTTCACCAGGATCTGCCGCATCGCGATCGCCGCAACTGCCTGAAAGTGCTGCCGCCCGCTCCACTCCCGCCCGCCCGTGCCCACGATCTTCAGATACGCCTCGTTCACCAACGCCGTCGGCTGCAGCGTGTGACCCCCCCGCTGATCCCGCAGCATGCTCGCCGCGATGACCCGCAACTCGTCGTACACCAGCGGCAGCAACTCGGCCGACGCCTTCGAGTCGCCGGCCGCCGCCGTCTCCGAGAGCCTCATGATTGCCGACCGTCGTTCTTCCATGGCGACACCAATCTACCCCACAACACCCCTGCCGAACAGCGATTTCGGACTCATCCGGCGCTTTCTGGCCGATTTCTTGTCACCCCGCGCCCTCCTCCTGTGTTGTCCCCTCCAGATCGACCCCGTGCGCCCGTCGCGCCCCGCGACGGTTGTTGTGTTTTTGCACGACACGCTCCACCACAATCTCGCGTTTCATCACTTCTGGCGGATTCCTGTCAGTGCTCGCGCTCGCGCCGTGTCTGCCTGTGTGTTCCCACTCACGTTCACACTCTAGGAGTTTCGCCATGCAGGTCCGCACGAACCGTTCCGCCGCCCGCTTCCTCCTCGCACTCCTCGCCGCCACCGGCACGGCCGCCAGCGCACACGCCCAGGCCATCACCCAGGCCTTCACCTACCAGGGCACCGTCGCCGACGCCGGTTCGCCCGTCAACGGAACCATCGATATCCAGTTCTCGCTCTTCGACGCGCAGACCGCCGGCACCCAGCTCGGCACGCCCCAGGTCGCCCTCGGCGTGAACGCCGTCAACGGTCAGTTCGCCTTCATGCTCAACACCGCGAACGAGTTCGGCACCGCGGCATTCAACGGGCAGCAGCGCTGGCTCGAGATTGCCATCCGCCCCTCCGGTTCCTCCGATCCATTCACCGTCGTCGACCCCCGCCAACCCCTCACCGCCACTCCCTTCGCTTCGTTCGCCGCCAACGCCGGCACGCTCAACGGCCAGAACGCCACGTACTACACCAATGCCGCGAACCTCACCGGCACGCTCTCGGACGCTCGCCTCTCCACGAACGTCGCCCGCCTGAACGGCACCTCACCGCAGGTCTTCACCGGCGCGGTTCAGATGACGAACTCCTCGAACGTGCTCAGCGGCATCGGCAGCCAGATTACAGAACTCAACGCAAACTTCATTTCGTCGGGCACGCTCTCGACAAGCCATCTCCCCGCGTCCGTCGCCTTCCGCGGCAGCGCCAACACCTTCTCCGCCGCCAACACATTCACGAACGCGTTCAACTCCTTCACGGGCGTCGGCACCGGCCTCACCGGCCTCAACGCCTCCAACCTCAGCAGCGGCACCATCCCCGACGCCCGCCTCTCCACCAACGTCGCCCTCCTGTCCGCCGCCAACACCTTCGGCAACCCCTCCAACTCCTTCTCAGGCAGCGGCGCCGGCCTCACCGCGCTGAACGCATCCAACATCGCCACCGGTACGCTCCCCGACGCTCGCCTCTCCGCCAACGTCCCCCTCGAGTCCGCCGCCAACACGTTCACCGGAGTCAACACCTTCAGCAACGCCTCCAACTCCTTCTCCGGCATCGGCACGGGGCTCATCAACCTCAACGCGTCCAACCTCGTGACCGGCTTCGTCGCCGAAGCCCGCATGTCCACCAACGTTCCCTTGAAGTCATCCGCCAACGTCTTCACGCAGCCCAACTCCTTCGCCTCCATCGGCGCCGGTCTGGGCAGCAACCCCGTCGAGAAGCCCCTCCACGTAAGCACCGAGGCCCGCATCGGGTTCCTCGCCACGCCTCACATGGACCTCTCCACCAACACCATCAACGCCTTCTCCGCCAACAACACCCCCGCGGCGCTCAACCTCAACAGCCAGGTCAACGGCGAAGTCTTCCTCGCCATGAACGGCACCGCGCACGTCCGCGTCCTCCAGGTCCACGGCGCCGACCTCGCCGAGAAGTTCCCCTTCACAGGCGAAAAGCCCCAGCCCGGCATGGTCGTCATGATCGACGCCGACAACCCCGGCACCCTCGAAATCGCCCACGGCGAGTACAACACCCACGTCGCCGGCATCGTCAGCGGCGCCAACGGCCTCCCCGCCGGCACTATCCTCGGCAACCTCCCCAACAGCGAAGACCACCCCGCCATCGCCCTCTCCGGCCGCGTCTGGGTCTACGCCGACGCCTCCAACGGCCCCATCAAGGCCGGCGACAAGCTCACCACCTCCGCCACCCCGGGCCACGCCATGAAGGCCACCGACCGCGACCGCTCCGACGGCAGCGTCATCGGCAAGGCCATGACCGAACTCCCCGAAGGTCGCGGCATGGTCCTTGTTCTCGTCAACCTCAAGTAATCCAGGCGAACCCACAAGGAGCTCCCCATGAATCGCTTCGCTCTCCTCACCGCCGCCATCGCCTCACTCGCCGGTCCCGCCATCGCCGCGGACATCGGCGCAATCGTCGAACCCGGCAAGGCCCTTACCCCCCAGCAACTCGCCAACCTCAGCCCCGCCGACACAGTCAACGTCTACCAGACCACCCGCGAAGACCTGCTCAAGCTGGGCGACCCCCGCGTCAAGGTCCCCCTCGATCCCTCCCTCATGACCTTCACGCCCCCCGCCATCGACAAGCGGAACTTCCGAATCGTCAAGCCCTCCGACTACGCCCCCGACAGCCTCTTCGTCCGCTTCAAGCCCGGCACCACGCCCGAGCAGATGGACGCAGCCCACCGCGCCGCCGGCAAGGCCGAAGTCCTCCACGAGTCCTCCCTGGTCAACGACCTCTACGCGGTCCGAGTCTCCTCGCTCACCGTCCCCGAGGCGGTCGTCGCCTATCTCGATCACCCCGCGGTGCTCTACGCCGAGCCTCAGTACTACAGCCGCACGCAGGCCACTCCCAACGACATCCTCTTCTCCACCCAGTGGGCGCTCAAGACCGCAAACGCCGGCGCACGCACCGTCAACGCGTGGGACGAACGCACCAACGCCCTCTCCGTCATCGTCGCGATCATCGACGGCGGAATCGACGTCACTCACGGCGACCTCGCCGGGAACCTCTGGTCCAACGCCGACGAGATCCCCGGCAACGGCATCGACGACGACGGCAACGGCTACATCGATGACAACCGCGGCTGGGACTACTGGGACAACGACAACACCCCCGATCCGACCTGCAGCAACCACGGCACGCTCATGGCCGGCGTCGTCGGCGCCCGCGGCAACAACAGCTCGAGTATCGCCGGCGTCTGCTGGCGCGTCCAGCTCATGAACCTCCGCCTCGAAGCGCCCCCCAGCCCTTCGTGCGCCTCGCTCGTCTCAGCCGTCCTCGCCACCGAATACGCCGCCGCCAACGGCGCCCGCATCTCCAACCACAGCTACGTCTCACCGACCTTCTCTCAGTCGCTCTTCGATACCCTCGCCGCGACCCAGGCCGCGGGCCACATCGCCTTCGCCGCCGCGGGCAACTCAACGACCAACAACGACGTCACGCCGTACTACCCCGCCAACTACGCGCTCGAGAACGTCATCAGCGTCGCCGCGATGTTGGAGAACGGCTCCCGTCGCCCCTCGAGCAACGTCGGCGTGAACACCGTCGACCTCGCCGCCCCCGGCGACGACATCGTCAGCCTCACCTTCGGCAACAGCGTGCTCGCCACCGGCGGGACTTCGCTCGCCGCGCCGCACGTCGCAGGCACCGCGGCACTCATCCTCGCCACCTACCCAACCCTCACCTACTCCCAGGTCCGCGAGCGCATCCTCAACACCGTCGTGACCTCCACCGAGTGGTCCACGCTCGTCGCCACCGGCGGCCGGCTCGACTCCCACGCCGCCCTGGGCATCTGGCTCGACCCCACCTCCGCGGTCGCGGGCAACGGTTCCTTCGCCACGCCCTACCGCAACTTCACCGGCGCGTACGTCACCCGCGGCAACAGCTACCTCATCAACCTCAAGACCACCGCGACCTACCCGCTCCAACCCACCGAACGCACCATCAACCGCCCCATCATCCTCCGTGCCACCGCCGGCGTCACCGCGACGGTCCAGTAAGCCAACCCAATCCACCCCCCCACCCTCCCGAGGAGAACCCCACACCCGACACAATTCCGTTCACCCGCGCGGCAGCCGCCCGCACGCTTCGCGTTCACCCTGCTGGACAGCACCCCGCTGTTCATCACGGACACGCAAGGAGACTTTCGATGCGGCCTCTCACCACCACCTTCCTCGCCGCCGCCCTCGTCGCGGCGGTTTCCACTTCCGCCCTCGGTCAGACCGCCCTCGGCACGGCCTTTACCTACCAGGGCCGGCTCATGCACAACGGCGCGCCCGCCAACGGCGTCTTCGACGTGTCCTTCCGGCTGTACGGGGTCAGTACGGCGGGCCTGCCGCTGGGTTCGATGGTGGTGCTCGATGACGTCACGATCACCGACGGCCTCATCACCGCGAACGTGGACTTCGGCGCCACGGCATACGTCGGTCAGGCACGCTGGCTCGAAGTCGGTGTTCGGCCCGGCTCGAGCCCCTCGTTCTTCACGCTCCTCTCGCCCCGTCAGCCCATCAACCCGACGCCCTTCTCGGTCTCCTCTTCGAACCCCTGGGCGATCAACGGCACCGCGATCAGCAGCACGAACACCGGCAACGTCGGCATCGGCACCGGCTCCCCGCTCGCGAAGCTCACCGTCCACGGCACCGTTGAAAACACCGCGTTCACCGATGGCGTGGTCCGCATCAACACCGCGGTCGATGGCACCTTTGGCTTCGGTCACACCATCACCATGGACGGCGACGAAATCAACGGGTGGAACACCCTCAACCTGAACCCCAACGCCCCCAACAACATCCTCATGGTCGGCGGCGGTGGACGCGTCGGCATCGGATCTACCGCGCCCGCCACGCGGCTGCACGTCGAGGGCGGTTCCGATGCCGAGCCCGTGTCGGGCGGCTTCGTCACGATCGGCACAACCACGGGTGCCAACATCGCGATCGACAACAACGAGATCATGGCCCGCACCAACGGCGTCGCCTCCACGTTGTACCTGAACTTCGACGGCGGCACCGTCGACATCAGCGGGGCCGACGTGACCAAGGTCAAGGTCCTCGAAGTCGTCGGCGCCGATCTCGCCGAACGCTTCCCCTTCACCAACGACGAACGCCCCGAGCCCGGTACCGTCGTGATGATCGACGAGACCAACGCCGGCCATCTCTGCACCGCCCGCGGCGCGTACACCCGAAAGGTCGCCGGGGTCATCAGCGGGGCCAACAACCTCCCCGCCGGGAGCATCATGGGCAACCTGCCCGGACACGCCGACGCACCCGCGATCGCCCTGAGCGGACGCGTGTGGGTTCGCTGCGACGCCTCGACCACAGCGATCGAGGTCGGTGACCTGCTCACGACCTCCGACACGCCCGGTCACGCCATGACCGCCACCGATGTCGCTCGCTCCCACGGCGCCGTGATCGGCAAGGCCATGACCGCTCTGCCCCGCGGCGAGACCGGGCTCGTGCTCGTGCTCGTCAACCTCCACTGACCCACGTAACGGAGCACCACACGTGAACAAGTCATTCTCCGTCGCGTGCGCGCTCGCCGCGCTCACCCTCTCCGCCCCCGCCGCCACCGCGCAGCTCGCCAAGACCGGCCGCGCCATCAGCTCCCTCTCCGCCTTCGACACCGCGATGCAGAACGTGATGATCGCGAACGACATCTCGGTCGGCGTGCTGGCCGTCAGCCGCAACGGCGTCATCGTGTACCAGCGGGGCTTCGGCAACATCGGCTCGGTCTGGGGCACCATCGCCACCCCCGAAAACACCCCGATGCGCATCGCCAGTTGCGAAAAACCCATCACCGCCGCCGCGATCCGCGACCTGATCAACGCCGGCGCATTCGACTGGAACACGCCGCTCTTCAACCTCGGCCAATCCGTGCCCGGCGTGCTCAACATCACGCCCTTTGGTCCCGTGGGCGACTCTCGCCTGCGAAACGTCACCATCGACAACGCCTTCGACCACCGCGGCGGATGGAGCCGCGCCATCGCGCCGATCGGAGACCCGCAGTTTGCCGCGGAAGAAATCGCGGACGCGATGAACATCCCCTCCCCGCCGGGGCGGGACAACACGATCCGCTACATGCTCGGACAACCGTTGGAGTTCACCCCCGGAACCAACGGCTGCATGAACAGCAACGGCAACCTCACGTACTGCTACTCGAACTTCGGCTACATGTGCCTCGGTCGCGTCATCGAGACCGTGAGCGGCCAGAGCTACTTGAGTTTCATCCGGAGCAACATCCTCACGCCCTCGATGTGGGTTCCCTCCACCGAGATCTTCACCGGACGCACGTTCGCCGCCAATCAGAACCTCCGCGAACCCTACTACGACGGGTCCTCGTTCTGCGGCAGCGTTTTCGACAACGTCAGCGGCCCTGTCGACTGCCCCTACGGCAACTGGGAACTCGAAGTCATGATCGGGCACGGCAACCTCGTCATGAGCGCCGCACCCATGCTCGTCTACATGGACAACTACCGCGTCGCCGTCGGTGGTACGAGCGGAACCCGCCTTTCGGAGAATCCCGACCGCGGCGGTACTCACTCCGGATCTCTCAACGGCACCAACAGCGTCATGCGGCAACGGTCCGACGGCATCAGCATCGTCGTTCTCATGAACAGCCGCGAGGGCGACGACCCCGCGCCGCAGGTCGCCAGCGCCGTCGATGCACTCATCGACGCCGGCGTCACCTGGCCGACCATGGCCGTCGACGGCTTCTGGATCGACTTCAACTCCGCCACCCTCGCCGAGGTCGGCGGGTACTCCCAGCCCTACCGCACCATGACGATGGCGCTGGGCAACACGACCAACGGAAGCAAGTACCGCCTCAAGCCCAGCACGACCACCTGGCGCGGCGTCATCAACAAGAAAGTCCGCATCGACGCGCCCCTGGGCACCGCCCGCATCGGCGGGTGAGCACCACCACCGTCCCCAAGCCTGCCTACACGCGGCTGCTCTCGCGCACCACCAGCGTCGTCGGCAGTCGCACCACCCGCTTGCTCACCGTCGGGTTCTCCACGCGCGACGCCAGAGCGTCGATGGATGCCGCGCCGACCGCGGCCATGGGCACGTGAACGCTGGACATCGCGGGGCGAACAATGGTCGCCAGGCGCGTGTCGTCGAAGCCCACCAGCCGCAGGTCGCGTGGGAGGACCAGCCCGCGGTCCTGCGAGGCCTGCAGAATGCCGAGGGCGATCTCGTCGTTACCCGCGAGGACCGCGCTGCCCTTGAGTTCGTGGAAATGCTCCTCGACCCAGCGGCGGCCCCAGTCCACGGAGTACGCGCCGAACCAGACTTGCTGAGTGGTCGCCTTGTGGCCCGCCGCCCGGAGGGTCGCGACAAACGCGTCAGCGCGTTTGCGGGTATCGAAGTTCTCGTGCGGACCGCCGACGAAGAAGAGCTTCGATGCCGAGGTGCCCGCGAGCAGATGCTCCACCGCCTCGCGCGTCCCCGCCGCGTTGTCCACCAGAATGCAGTCCACGTCCGGCTCGCCCGACTCCGTATCCATCAGGACCACCGGCAGCCCGGTCGCACGAGCCTCGCGCCAGATCGCCGCATTGGGCTCGGTGATCATCAGCGCGAGGCCATCGATGAACCCGAAACCCAGGGCCCGTTGCCCGTCGCGGTGGGCGTCCGCCCGGGACTCCGCGCTGACCAGAAGGTGGTACCCCAGCTCGCGGGCCTTGGCGTTCGCACCCTGCAGCAGCCCGGAGTAGAACTCGCCGTGGATGTCGGGCAGCGCAAAGCCCAGCACACGCGATGCCCGGGTGATGAGGCCCTTCGCGAAGGGGTTCGGGGAGTAGCCAAGCTCCTCGATCACCGCGTTCACCCGGTCCCGCGTCTTCGCCGAGACCAGCTTCGGGCTGTTGATCACGCGACTGACCGTCGCGATGGAGACGGCCGCCGCCTCCGCGACGTCCTGGATCGATGCGTGCGCCCTGCCCGTTGTCGATGCCTTTGATTTCTTGGCCACGCCCCCATCCTACCCATTCCCGGGCGGAACACCATGACGGCGCGGACCCGCGCGACTACTATGAAAACGCTTTCACGGAGCCCATCATGAAGCACTTCGCCGCCGCTGCGCTCGCCGCCGCCGTCCTCCTCCCGGCCTGCTCATCACCACAGCCCGGGGGCAAGCCGGTCACCGACCTGCCCATCGCCATCACCGACGCCGGGCACCCGCGCCCCCCGTTCGCCTTCTCCCCCGAGGACGAGAAGTTCCTCGAAGAAATCCAGCGCGGGTGCTTCAACTACTTCTGGAACGCGGGCAAAGGCCCGGGCCATCTGGTGCCCGATCGCACCAGCATCCCGTGGGTCTCGGTCGCGGGGGTTGGCTTCCAGCTCGCGTCGCTCCCCATCGGCGTCGAACGCGGCTGGGTCTCCCGTGAGGACGCCGCCACCCGCGCCAACGCCATCCTCGACCTCATGGCCCGCGACCCCGCCATCCGCCACGAGGGCGTCTTCCAGCACTTCATCAACCCCCACACCGGCGGCCCGCACAACAGCGACCACCTCGAGAGCGTCGCGAGCACCATCGACGCCGCGTTGTTCTTCGCGGGCGCACTCACCGCCGCCAGTTACTTCGGCGGTGACGTCGCGACGAAGGCCGATTCACTCTTTGCCCAGGTCAACTGGAAGCCGTACGTCGTCGGCGACGACGCCCGCCACGACTACGAGAAGGGCTACATCTCCCTGGGCTGGAAGCCCGACGATCCCAAGAACCTCCTCGGTTCCGGCAAGCGTCTCCCCTACGGATGGGTCGACAACGGCTGCGAACACCGGCTGGTCGCGTTCCTCGCGGTCGCCGCACCCCTCGAAGAACACCGCCTGCCTGTGTCGGCGTACTACGGCCTCCGCCGCGGCCTTGGCCAGGACCCCCGAATCGGCCCGATGGTCTTCTTCCCGTACAGCGGCGCCCTCTTCACCGCCCAGTTCAGCCACTGCTTCATCGCGTATGCCGGCATGGGTGCCGACGATCCCGCGGCACACGGAGTCGCGAACCGCGTCCGAGTGGATTGGTGGGAAAACAGCCGTCGCCACACGCTGCTTCACCAGTTGAAGTGCGCGGAGAACCCCAAGAAGCTCTCGAACCTCGGCGGTCGGGCCTGGGGGCTTTCGGCGAGCGACGTTCCCGGGGGCTACGGGGTGTACGGGGTGTTCCCCGAACCGCTGTCGCCGGAGTGGCTGCGCGCCGAGTACGACTACCCGACATTCCGGGCGACCGACAACTACGGGGATGGGACGATCGCGCCGTACGCGGCGGGTTCGAGCATCCTGTTTGATCCGGCGGGGGCGCTCGATGCGCTGCGGTACTACCGGGAGTTGGCACAGAAGGCTCCGGCCCTCTGGCAGGACCCCGCAACCGGGGGATGGGGGTTCGCGGATTCGTTCCGGGTCAACGAGGACGGCACGGTCTGGGTGGGACCGGACCACCTGCCAATCGATCACGGGCCGATGATGCTGGCGATCGAGAACGCCCGGACGGGGCTGGTGTGGAAGCTGTTCCACTCGCATCCCGCTGTGCGGGCGGCAGTTACGCGGCTGGGGATGCCGATCACGAAGCAGTAATTATCGGACTCACTCGGCCAGAACGAGGGTTCCGAATTGCTGCGATTCTGTTGACAACCCCAGGAGATCGGAGACAATGAAAACGCTTCCACAGTGCCAAGTTGAGTGTTCACTGGCACGGCACGGGAATGTGGTCCATGATCCACGGATAGTGAGTCGCGGCTTGTTTGGTGGAAGCAGAATCCATTGATTGGCGAAAGCCAACCAAAGAAAGAGGAGAGTTTGATATGAGCAAGACTTTTGGTTTCGGCGCAGTTGCCTTGGCATGTGTTGCGGGCATGGCGATGGCCAACCCCAACAGCATCAACTCGATCTCGTTCAACACGTACGAGAGCTTCCGTAACCCCAGCGCGGTGATCCCGAGCACCCTCAACGTGAACGGATCGGTTCAGGCCGCCAGCTACAACGGCACCATCCCCATCGCTGGCCTGGGCGCCTTGAACGTTCGCGAGCAGTACTCCGCGGGCACGGGTGGCTTTGCCAACCGCCACATCGCGTGGCTGAGCAACGACGGCGGCGCGACCCCCTACCAGATCACCGGTACGGACAGCTTCCAGGTTCGTTCGTGCTTCACGCTGACCACCAACCACCCCACCGGTGTCAGCGCTCCCATCAACTCCGAGGCTGGCTTCTGGATCCACAACCCCCGCGTGAACGAGCAGGGCAACTCCTTCATCGATGAAGGCGGCGTGTGGCTCATCAGCAACGGCACCTCCTTCGTCGGCGGCGCCAGCCAGGACTTCTTCCTCTTCGGTGAAGGTGGCTTCAACAACCCCTCCTCTCCCCCCATCTTCTTCCCCGGCGACGTGATGGAAGTCTCCTACACCTACTACGCCCCCGAGGCCCTTGGCCCCGGCCAGCGCGCTCGCTTTGAAGCCTCGGTCAGCAACGTGACCCGTGGCATCTCCGTCTCCTCGGGCCTCAAGAACTTCAACGCGATTGCTGGTTCGAACGAGAACGGCCTCAACGCCGGCGCCACGATGGGCTTCCGGTTCCAGAACCAGGTCTTCCCGCTCATCGACACCGACACGTCGACCCAGGTCTTCAACATCTCCGTCGTTCCCGCCCCCGCCAGCGCCGTCCTCATGGGTCTGGCTGGCCTGGTCGCGACCCGTCGTCGTCGCTGATCAACGCTCGCGTTTCATGTGATTGTCTCAGCCGCCGCGCGGTACCCCGCGCGGCGGTCTCTTTTTTTGACGCACGCTCAACCGAACCGCCCGCGCGCGGAGGACCATTGGGCAACCCCACGGTCCGCACCAGCGCTCAGCACCCCGGCGCGCCGATTCCGCCGTTGTCCCAGAGGCCGAAGAAGAGAATGACGTCGTCACCATCCACCCCACCGGAGGCGTCCACGTCGGCGCACCCGCCGCCCGTGTCCCATTCCCCGAAGAAGCCGATCACGTCGTCGCCGTCGATCCCGCCGTCGTTGTTGAAGTCCGCCGCACATCCGTCGGACTGCCAGGCGCAGACCGGGCGGGTCGAGATCAGCAAGTCGCCCGACCCGCGGTCGTTGATCCCGAAGATGCTCGCCGCGCCGCCGACGCGGATGAGGTACGTCGCAGAGGGCAGCGTTCGGAGCGAGATGCTCCCGTCGTCGCCGCACACGTTGTCGGCGCACGCGAACTGCACGCCCGAACCCGGGCAACCGCCGAGGTACGCCACGAGCGTGGTGTCGAAGGTGCTGTCGCACACGGCGAAGCTGGCGTCTACCGGCACGGCTGGGGCGGTCCAGCGGAACCAAACATCGGGGCCAACGGTGTTGTTGGTCCCGAGCACACACCCCGACGCCGTGTTGGTCGCGGAGGGAGTCGCCGCGCACGTCGTGAACGGGATGGGGACTCCCGCGTCGACCTGCTGCGCATCGGCGCACTGGTCCTGAGATTCATTCGCCGCGGAGATGCTCAGCACGAACTCACCGGCCGAGGCAACGGTCGGCGCGGAGACGCGGATCGTCAGGAGGCTGCCGACATCGAAGTGCCGCGTCACACTCGGATGAACTCCCGGGCGTGTGGTGCCCGCGCAGATGATCTGGTTCTGTGCCGTCGGGGGGCACCCGGTGAAGACCGTGAGCACCGAGTTGGGCATATCGCTCGTGCCACCCAGCGAGATCGTGTACTCGCCGGCGCAGTTGACGATGTGCGTGAAGAAGACGTCGCCGCCGGTGGCGTTGAAGCAGCTGGGGCCCTGGGTGGTGGTGCCGCGGAGCGTGCCCTCGAAGGTGCCGAGCCCCACGCTCGTGCCGGGGCAGTTGTCGTTGATCGGCACCGCCGGCGTGATGCGCAGGATGCCCGTTCCATTGGTGTTGTTGGCACCCGCGAAGCGGATGCGGACCGCCTGCCCCTGCGTCGCGTTGAACTCCAGGAACGCGAGGTTCGGGAGGGTCGCCGCTGTGCAGGCGATGGTGTTCCCAAACGTACCGGGGCACCCCGTGTGCACCGAGATCACCGTGCTCGCCAGCGTGCCACCCGGCAGCGCCTCGAGGCGGAACCGCCCGGTGTACGGCGGAACGAATCGATACCAGGTGTCCTCGTGCTCCGCCGCGGCACCGCCGCAAGACCCGGTACCGTCGTTGGTCGCGCTCACGTTCGTCACGTTGAACTGCTGGTTGAACGGCACGTTGGTGGCGTTCGCGCACGCGTTGTTGTTGGGTGCCACCGGATCAATCGTGATGGGCACCGCGTCCCAGTCGGATGAGTCGTTGTTCGAGGGGGTCGAATCAAACGCGGAGCCGATGACAACGCCGATGTACCGCTGACCCGCGGTGGTGTTCGCGGGGATCGCGAAGTTCGGGGCCGTGATGCGCAGGCTGTCCATGCTCCCGATGTTGGCGAAGAAAGTGCCCTGGCCGAGCAACACGTCGCTGGTCGTGATCGTGCGGTCGGTGGAGAGATAGACGCCGTAGGTGTAGGTGAACGCTCCGAACGCCGGGGCGTTCGTCGGGTTCGCGACGAGGAAGGAGATTTCGGTCGTCGACTCGCCGGGGCGAAGGGAGGACGGGGTCACATCGCAATCGAGCGCGTGCAGGTCGAAGGTATTGCCGCGCGAACCGCTGATGAACTGCGCGATCGCGGTCGCGTCTTGAAGCGTAAAGATCCAGTAGACCGAGTCGTAGAGCATGTTCGGAAACGGCTCCGGCGTGCTCAGAAAGAGGCCGGCGACGTAGCTCTGGTCGTTCTCGGTGAACCACATCGCGGCACCTTCCATGCCGATCGTGGGCACGTTGCACTCCTGCGTGAAGTTCTGGCTGAACAGGTAGTTCCCCCCCCCACCGATGGACTGGCAGTCGGTAAACAGGCCCCCATCTTGGAAGAGTCGGGTGCCGTCGAGCGGGTTGCCGAACAGGGTGCACACCGGTTCGGTCGGAAAGCTCCGCGTATAGCACGTCCTGTAGGTGTAGTTGCACGAGTCTCCGAACACCAGGCCCGGCCAACCGGTCAGCACCCCAGCCGGTCGCGCGAGCCGGACCGCGCCGACTTGTTGGCTGGGGCTTGCAACCATGAGTTCAGTCACGGGTGTCGGGCCGTAGTAGCCCCGAACGGGGTCGATCACGGTTGGGTCACCGGTGCCGTCCCAACCGACGCAGACGACCACGCTCGATGCCCACTCCCCGCCGTTGCTGTTCCGAAAGATCAGGTCGGGACTCACAACCACCGTCTCCGCGTCGACGACCGTTCCCGTCGAGTGAATCCAGT
>JBIKMF010000342.1:0-4572 GCA_044359425.1 Phycisphaerales bacterium | reverse complement strand
TGGCCGGCGACGCCGTGCAACTCGCGACACCAGTCGGAGGCACGGGCCCCTTCACGTACCGCTGGAAGAAGGACGGCGCGAACCTCTTCAACTCCGCCCTCTACGGCGGCGTGACGACCCCCACACTCACCATCAACACGACGGACCCCTCACAGAGCGGCCTCTACACCCTCGCGATCACGTCCCCGTGCACCGCGCTCACCACAACAGGCACGCTGCTCGACATCCGCTGCGGCGCCGACTTCAACAACGACGGCGCGGTCGACGGCGACGACGTCATCGGCTTCTTCACCGCCTGGGACGCCGGCGACCTCGCAGGCGACTACAACAGCGACGGCTCCGTAGACGGCGACGACGTAATCGGGTTCTTTGGTCGGTGGGATGTGGGGTGTTGAGAGCGCCGTCACGCGCCGCTGGCGACACCGACTCTCTAGGAGGTAAGTAATGGCAACGAAACTGTGGCTCGTATCTGTGCTTGGTGTGGCGGCCCTGAACGCGCATGCTCAACCGGTCCAATGGCGGGTCGAGGATGGCGGCAACGGGCATTGGTTCGAATGGGAGCCGGTTCTCCGCACGTGGACGGGTGCCAAAGAGCACGCGGAATCGCGAGGCGGCTACCTGGTGACAATCCGTTCAGCCGAAGAACAAGCTTTCCTCAATGCTCATGTGTTCCGTCCTGCGACATTCGCGGATACTTGGCTCGGTGCTAGGCGCTCGTTCTGTGAGGCGAACTACGAATGGGTAACTTCAGAACCGTTCTCGCCCCCCACTTGGACGAGCCTTGGATACGACTGCATCGGCTGGGCTGGACCAGGCACGGGGAACTTCGTTGAGCAACGCATCAGGGAGGGAGTGGTGCTCGGTTGGGCGGGAGAGTCGAACGACGCGAACATTGGGAACTCGTCCGTGATCGAGTACTCTGCTGACTGCAACAACGATGGCATCGTGGACAAGGGGCAGATTCTCGCGGGGCACTTGATTGATGCCAACAACAACGGCGTACCGGACGGCGGGGTGAGCATCACCCTCCAACCCGCTTCATTGAATCTTGCGGCAGGCGTTCCTGTTCTCTTCACCGTCGAAGCGCAGGTGACACCTGATTGTGCGACCCCTGTGGTCTACATGTGGCAGCGGCGCAACCCGCTCGTGTCAAACGATGGCGATCCCGACGCATGGATCGATCTTGAAGGCGTCGCAGGGTTTGTCAACGCCACGACCGCGTCGCTCGGCATCCCGCGTCCCACACCGGGGATGGCGACTGGTTTCCGCTGCCGCGTTTCTACCGCGTGCGGCTGTGAAAGCGGGCAGTTGTTCACTGACATCGTGAACTTCACGCTCGCCTGTCCGAGTGATTTCAACGCGGACGGAAGCGTCGACGGTGACGATGTGATTGAGTTCTTCGAGCGTTGGGACAACGGCTGTTGATGCTGGCTCTGGCTCGCCTGAACACAGGGCCGCGTGCGGGTGCACGCGGCCCTTTTCATTGGGGCAGATATCGAGGCCCCGTGTTCAGCGGGGTGATGCTCGGCGAGACGCCGCTTGTGACCGCCGCCAGACTTCTTCACCAGCAATACCCCCTGTCCGCGGTTGTCTTGCTGACACCAGTCTGTCAGTTTCGACATCAGAACCACCTAGCCCTCCTTCGACACCTCGCGTGGACACGGTATCGTGTTGTGGAACTACCTCGCGGACGCTGATAGAAAGGGGGTCTAATTCGGGCTTAGTCACGCGTACGGGAAGTACTTGCCTTCCCGCCGCCAGTCATCGAGTTCCGCCCCCCGGCCTGGAAGGCCGACAGAGTCATCCGAGCCGCGTGGGATGAGCGAAACACACCTTTCTACCGCGAGATCGTCGTGACGACCCGCGTGACCCCCCCCCATGAAGATCAACTACTGGGGGCCGCCCCCGCCGGTCTCCGAGCGAGGAGCCCTAAGACGTGCGCAGTTCTTCGCCCTGCCGAGTGCCGCGTGTCCCGCATGGCTCGCAGGCTTCGCGCCCGAGGATCGCACCATCCGGGGTTCGCGGCTCGAACATCAGATTCTCGTAGGGTGGCCGTGGCCCGCAGCCACCTTCCGCAGGTTGATCCTCGAGGGCCCGACAGAGCACATGACCCTCACGAACGGTCGGTGGCACGAGAGCGACAGCGGGGCCCCCCTCTCCGCCGCTTCACTCCGCCAGAAGCTCGCAGACCGTTTGCCACTCCGCATCGCCCCCATCCCACTCGCATGCTCGCTCGCAGCGTGGATCGTCGCGTTCGCCCTCGTGGCTCTCGCACGCCAACTCATCCGACGCCAGCGCGGCAACTGCGGCATCTGCGGCTACGACGTGAAGTCCCTCCCCCGCGGCACAACATGCCCCGAGTGCGGCGGCCTTGCTTCAAACGCATAGACGCGAGACCGATCGACGCCCGCCCGACACCAATACGAGAATCCCCTCCCAGGTGCCTTCCTTCCGTGGCAGCGGCTGTGACTTTGGCTTTCAAGCCAAAGCGTTCCCGCACGCCTCCGGCGTGCGGTGAGACTCCCGACGCCACAACGCCACTCCAATGACCGCATTCCCCCTTCTTCCGTGGCAGCGGTCTCCAGACCGCTGGGTCCCAGCGGCTGTGACTTTGGCTTTCAAGCCAAAGCGTTCCCGCACGCCTCCAGCGTGCGGTGACACTCCCGACGCCACAACGCCACTCCAATCACCAAACTCCCCCTTCTTCTACGGCCTCCGGCCTCCAGCCTTCTTCCTATGGCCTATGGCCCATGGCCTATGGCCTTCTTCCTATGGCCTTCTTCCCTCGCCGCGGCCTTCCAACCGCTCTCCATGTTGCCCCCTCCGATCACACGATCTCAAACCGGATGATCGAGGCTGTTAACACGCCCTTCACCAAGCTCACCCGCTCGCATCCCCCTCGTCGTGGAGCACCATACAAATGCAGTAGACCCAATGAGAGACCTTGGTAGTATGGGAGGTACGATTACCATTATCGCATGTGGTCTTCTCTGCAACTGCTGAATCTCTGGAGTCTCAGAATGCTCCGCCAATCCAAACTCGCCGCCGCTCTTCTCATGTTCGTGTGCTCGATGGGCGCCCACGCCCAAGAGTTCGTTCGGCACTACTTCAAGACGCCCGTCCCCATGCGGCTCGACGCCACCCGCCTGGCGGTGTTCGACCTCAATGCAGGAAGCAGCGTGCCCGCGTACGCCGTCGATCCCGCGGCCTTCCAACTCCCCATCCCGGGCTGGCGACTCCTCGCGAGCACAGCGCCCGGACAGTCAAACGCCGACGTCGCACGCCAGGTCGCATCCGCCGCTGCCGCGAAAGCCGCCGCGTTCGTCTCCCCGGTCTTCCTCGACGAATCGGGCGCTCCCATCATCGTCACCCGGGACCTGCTCATCGGCGTTCGTCGGGACGTGCCGGTTGAACGCGCCCGTCAAATCGTCTCGGAGTTCGGCGAGATCGTCCAGGAAGGCATCGGCACCGTTCCGAACGCATACAAGGTTCGCTCCAAGAGCCGCGACGGCCTCGAAGTCCTCAGCCAGGCCAATCGACTCGCCGTCATGAACGAGATCGACTTCGCAGAACCGGACCTGATCGCGACAAGCCGAGAAGGGCTCATCCCCAACGATCCGCTCTTCTCCTCGTGTTGGGGGCTCAGCAACACGGGGCAGTTCCCGGGCTACGTCCCCGGCGTTGATCTCGGCGCAGTTCAGGCGTGGGACACAACCACGGGGAGCCCGACCATCATCACGGTCGTATTGGACAGCGGGGTCCAGTCATCGCACCCCGACTTGATCGGTCGCATCGTGACCCCGGGCCTCGACGCGACAGGCCAGGGCGGCGCTGGGGAGCCGGTGAGCCCGTGCGACCGTCACGGCACAGCGGTTTCCGGCTGCATCGTGGCGAGCATCAACAACGGCGTCGGCGTCGTCGGGATCGCACCGAACACAAAGGTTGCCGCCGCTCGCGTCAGTATCCCGAACGTTCCGTGCAACGGCTCAGGCACGTTTCAGTCCAGTTGGATCGCGAACTCGTTGGCGTGGGCGCAGTCGATCGGCGCGCGGGTGACGAACACCAGCCTCTCCCTTTCGCCGAGTTCTTCGATCGTCACCGCGGCATACGAGAGCACCTATGCCGCGGGCGTGATCCACTTCGCGTCGGCGATGAACAACGGCGTCGGGTCGGTGTCGTACCCCGCGAGTATTCCGGTAGTGAACTCGGTCGCCGCGTTGGACCCCGACGGCAACCGTTCCGGGTTCAGCAACTGGGGGCCAGGCTTGGATTTTTCGTCGCCCGGGAGCGACATCGTGACGACCGATCGAACCGGGTCGGACGGCTATGTGCCGGGGGACTACGTCTACACCAGCGGCACCTCCTTCGCCTCCCCCTACGCCGCGGGCGTCGCCGCCCTCATCCTCTCGCAGCGCCCCTCGCTCACGCCCTCGCAGGTCGAGACCATCATGCAGTCCACCGCCCGCGACCTGGGCACCCCCGGCTACGACACCGATTTCGGTCACGGCCTCGTGCGCGCCGATGACGCGATGCAAACGGTCAACGGTGAGTGCTCGCTCACGTGGGAGCAGC